>NZ_JBEPBF010000132.1:0-28571 GCF_040298985.1 Streptomyces sp. NPDC001093
CGCCTGTCGAGTACGAAGCCAACTACTACACGGAACTCACGAAACCCCAGGTCACAACCACAATCTGAGATCTCTACCGAACCCGGGGCGGTTCAATGGGGCCGGCGATCGTGGTCAGGACGGCAAGAGCGACGGGACCGCCGTATGCCAGCTTCTTGGTCTCGGACTTGTTGAAATACGCGGTGCCCGTGATGATGCCCCACGTGAAGTGGGGGTCGGCGACCACAGGGAAAGCGGTGTTGCTCGTGGTCGCCACCGTCTGAACGAGCTGATCGCCTTCGAGCGTGTAATGAGTCGGTACGGGCTGGCCGTTGGCGTCCTTCGCCCAGGGCGCGGAGATGTGCCCGACCTCCTGGGCGGCGGTGCCGCCTGCCAGGGTGCGCAGCAGGAGGTAGCCGCCCGCTCCGTCTTCCACTGCTTTGGTGTCGGCCGGCAGGTTCAGGGTGAAGCGCTGCGTGGTCGGTGCCTGGGCATTCTTGAGCGTGATCAAAGTGGACGCGCCACCGTCCGTGGAGGGCTGGACCGCCAGGTCGGTCGCGGTGGCGGCATCCGGGTAGACGACGGTGCCCTCTCCGGTCTTAACCCCTCCACGTCACTGCGGCCGGGCAGGCCGAGTGACAGGCTGCCCGTGCCCGGTGCTGAGGCGGCAACCTGACCGCCGGCGTTCTCCGGGGTGGAGACGGTTACACCACCCGTCGAAGCTTGCGCCGGACTGGTGGCCGTGGCCGTGGACGCGGCGATGGTCTGCGTGCCAGTGGCCTGCTGCACAACAGCGGCAGCCTGCACGGCGGTATCACCGTCAGCGGCGAAGGCCGGGGCGCTGGTGACAGCAAGAGCAGCAGTCAGGGACGAAGCAAGAGCGGCAGAGATCGCTGTACGTATACGCATTACGCGCAAAAAGCAGCGACGACGCGCACCAAAACATGCAACTCCCCCACAAGCAGCCTGAAGCTCCTGTTCAGAGAGCTGTGAGCACGTACACGCAGCACTTGTTTCAGCTGCGCGGCGGCCTCGCTATTTGTGCATGCCTTGGATCTTGCGATGCAAGTGAAGGGACTGTGATGGAAGCCGATGGGCGCGTTATTTGAGGGTCGCTTGAGCTTTCACGCCTATGGCAGCCCCAATTCCTTCGGCTACTGGGCAGGGTGGTTCGTCCCTCGAATCAGACGGACTCAAACACGGCAGCTGTAGTTCTGGTGTTCGTGCAGGTCGGGCGTGTCAGGGGCGGGTCTGGGCATGCGTACGGCCACTGTGATCATGAACGTTTGTGAGCACGTACCAAGAGACGGTGGCCGTGGAGGCCACGATAGCCGGGCAGGCGTGGGCGAAGGCGTTCGGAGCGGCGATGGGCGTGATTGGAGGCTGTTTCGCGAGGCGTGAAGCACGCGAGACCGCCCGGGAGTTGACCGCCGGGCTGCTGCTGGAGGTGCACACGCGCAACTGTTGGACCCTCGCCGAGGCGCTCGGGCACCCCGGCCCGCATCGGTTGCAGCATCTGCTCTCTCGCGCCCGTTTCGATCACGACCAGGCGCGCGAGCAGGTCGCCCGGATGGTCATCGATCACCTTGCCGACGAGGACGTGGTGCTGGTGGTGGACGAGACCGGGGACGCCAAGTCCTCGACTGGCTGTGTGGGCGCGGGCCGGCAGTATTCCGGTGCCCTGCACGGTGTGGGTCTGTGCCAGGTCGCGGTGCATCTGGCCGTGGTCACATCGACCACACGGGTGATCATCGACCGGGCCTTGTACCTCCCGGCTGACTGGGTCGCCGATGATGAGCGACGCGAGGCGGCCGGCGTCCCCGACGAGATCACCTTCGCCACCAAGTCACAGCAGGCCGCACGGATGGTGGCCGATGCCCTCGACGCCGGGGTGCGCGCTCGCTGGTTCGCCGCCGATGAGGTCTACTGCGGCCGTGAACTACGCATGGAGATCCGCCGGTTAGGACTCGGCTATGCCGTCGGTGTCCCGGCCACCCACCCGGTCGTCGACGGCGCCGGACGGCGCTGGCAAGCCCGTCAACTGCTCAACAAGGTCCGCCCCGAGCAGTGGATGCGCCAGGCCACCGGCGACGGCGCCAAGGGCCGACGCCAGCTCGCGAAGGGCTACACCGGCCTCGACCAGGGCCAGGTCACCTGCTGGAACTCCTGGACGCGGTGGTCACTGTTCTCCCTGATCGCCGCCGCCGTTCTCACCATGACCCTGCATACCGAGACACCCGTCACCACCAGACGACCGACCCGTCTCGTCCCGCTGACCTGCCCCGAACTCGTACGCTTCCTACGGACCTTCGTTCTGCCGCCACCCACGCGTGATCGCGAGCACGCGCTCCGCTGGACCGCTTGGCGCTGACGGCATCAGGCCATCGCGCAAGCTTGCCACCAGCAACGACACCACCTTTACGACCAACCGTGATCGGAACCACAGCTGCCGTGACTGCCCCGCGCCGCGCGATTCGTGGCCAGATCGGCGAACGGGGTTACCGTTGCGCGTCGGCTTGTGCGCGGGCACGTTCGATGTCGGGGACGTGGCTCTCGGCCCATTCCCGGACGGCACGTAGGGGTGTCAGCAGTGACCGGCCGAGGTCGGTGAGGGCGTATTCGACATGTGGGGGATTTGCGGGAATCTCCGTGCGAGAGATCAGACCGTCGTACTCCATCGCCCGAAGCGTCTCGGTGAGCGCCTTCGGTGTGATCCCCCGGATGTGCGCCTTGAGCTCGGTGAATCGCATCGGCCTGTTGTCCAGCGCGTTGACGATGAACACCGTCCAGCGCGCCCCGATCCGGTGCAGAACGGTGCGACTGGGGCAGGTCGCGGCCATGATGTTGTAGGCCTTACCCATACACGACTCCCGGTAGCGTTGTGGATACCGGTATAAAATCTATACCGTCCGGGGTGTGTCTCTTCCCGATTGCACGGTCCGTCCCTCGATAGCTCGGCACGGACGTTTCGTCGCAGCGATCGTCATCGACTCGCTCGGCACCGGTGTCTTCGTCCCCGTTTCGATGCTGTATTTCCTGGCCACGACGTCGCTGACGCTGGTGCAGGTGGGCGCGGCACTGACGACGGCCGGGCTGCTGGCGCTCCCGGCGGGTCCTCTGGTCGGAGGACTGGTCGACCGGCACGGCGCCAAGCCGGTAGTGCAGGCGGCAAACCTGGCCCAGGCACTCGGCTTCGCCGGGTATCTCGTCGTGGGCCAGACATGGCAGATCGCCATCTGCGCCTGGTTGAACAGTGCCGGGCGGGCGGTGTTCTTCAGCTGCTACGGCGTGACCGTCACGGCGCTGGCCGCGCCCGGCCAACGCGAGCGCTGGTTCGGTCTTCTGGGGTCGGTACGCAACCTCGGCTACGCACTCGGCGGGCTCTTCTCCGCCGTCGCCGTCAGTATCGGTACTCACGGCGCCTACGCCACGATCGTGGTCGGCAACGCCTTGTCCTATGTCGCCGCCTTCGTTCTGATGCGGGCCGTGCCGAATGTCCGTCCCGAGGCGGGCCAGGACACTGCTGGAGGCTGGGGGCGCGTGCTCCGGGACCGGCGGTACCTGTTACTGGTCGCGCATCAACTGTGTTTCGCGATTTCCTTGTTCGCCCTCAACATCGCGATACCGGTCTACGCCGTGCACGTGCTGGGACTGCCTGGCTGGAATGCCGGCACGGTCTTCACGCTCAACACCCTGATGGTCGGCTTCGGCCAAGGCATCGTCGTCGGGTGGCTCAGCGGGCGGATCCGCAGCCGCGTCCTCGTCGCCGGACACGTCTCCTTTGCGGCCGGCTACCTCCTGTTCCTCGCCGCCGACCGCGTGGCTGCGCCCGCCCTCGCGGTCGGCGTCTTGTTGCTCGGTGCAATCAGCTACACCTTCGGTGAAATCCTCGGCGGCCCCATCACGTCGACTGTCGCCGCGGAGAGCGCCCCAGACGCTCTCCGCGGCCGGTACTTGGCCCTCAACCAGCTCGCCGTGACTGTCGCAGGAGCGGTCGCTCCGGCCGTGCTCTCCGGGTTGCTGTCCACCGGGGCAGCCTCGATCTGGCTGACCCTGGTGGGCGTCAGCGTCCTCGGAGCCACGCTCGCCACTACGATCGGCAAAGTGGTGCCAGCGGCGCAGAGCCGCATCGGAGATGTCTAACCGGCGGATCTCCGTGCGTAGTTCGCGGCCGCAGTAGACCTCTCACCCCCCCACCGCCGTCCCGAACGCCTTCGCCCACGCCTGCCCGGCTATCGTGGCCTCCACGGCCACCGTCTCTTGATACGTCCTCACAAACGTTCATGATCACGGTGGCCATGCCCATACCCATACCCATGCCCACACCCGCCCCTGACACGCCCGACCTGCACCAACACCAGAACTACAGCTGCCGTGTCAAAGGCCGCTTCCCGATCGGCATGCTGATCCGCCCCGACGCCAAAAGAAGTACACGCCCGCCCACCAGCTCCTCGCCAACCTCAACCTGCGCGCCAGGTGTTCGCGGGCTGGCTTTGTCCACGAGATTGAGCAGCAGTTGTTCAGCACTTCGGACAGCAATTGGTGGGCTCTCGATTCGAACAGCCAAGAGTCGCAGCGGGTGCTGCTCGGCATGAGCAGCAAGCCAGTGAAGCGGCGGAGCGGAGCCCTGGGCTCAGTTCGGGTTCACCGCGGAGGGGCCGAGCCTCTCGATGACCTCGCGCATCTCCTCCTCGTCGGCCTCGTAGACCGTCTCACCCATGCGCGGGTCACGGACATGCAGCGTGTGGATAAGGGGGCCGTGGGGTGTTCCGAGCTGCACGAGGGAGGCTGACGGGCCGTGGACAGCGCGCTCGGTGCCGGGCCGAGCCGTCAGATCGATGCGGCTGACGACGCCGGGCGTCACCCAGACGGTTGCTTGTTCCAGGTGCCCCAGAATCTGCAGGTGGAAGTGTCCGCTCAAGATGAGTTGGACGTTGGTTCCACGGATGGTCTCGGCCAGCTCTGCATTGTTCTGCAAGCCCAGCGCCCGCTGGACGTCGACGTCCAGGGCGACTGGCGGGTGGTGGAAGGCCAGGACGGTGCCCAACGGTGCCGGGCTGCTGAGTAGTTCGCGGAGCCAGTCGAGTTGACCACGGTCCAGTCGACCGTAACCCTTGCCCGGAACGAGCGTGTCCAGCGTGATCAGCCGCCATCCGTCGATGGTGCTTGCCCCTGCTCGCTCACCCGCCGCTCCCTCGTACACTGCCTCGGGCTGGACATGGCCGCTGCCGAGCACGTCTGCGAATGCGGTGCGGTCGTCGTGGTTGCCCGTCGTGTAGAAGACGTCCGCCCCTCGTTGGCCGGCGTACCTGGACAGGAGCCCCTGCGCCCGCGCATATGCCTCGAGAGAACCGTCGTCCGCGACATCGCCCGTGACCACTACTGCGTCGAGGTCGCGCAGGTGGTCCAGTTCGGCAAGCAGGCAGCGAAGTGCGGCAGTGCCATCGGCCCCGTCGGCGTCGGGACCGCCAGAGCGGTCGAGATGAGTGTCAGAGAGATGCAAGATCCGCATCATCTGAAACTAGCTTTCGGCGCCCGCGCCGAGCCACGGCTTTTCTGGTCATGCGGTCGGCACCCACTGGCCGTTCCCGACTGTCCCTGATCACGAAATCGAACGGGGCCAGGGACCGGTGCCGTCCGAAGTGCTGAACAATTGCTGCCCCATCTCGTGTACAGAATCAGCGGGCCGCAGCCGTTCAAGCGGGCAAGCTCAGAGGGTGTCCGGATGGTGGGTTAGGGCCCGGCCGTGGGTGTACACCTCAGCGTTCTCCTCCAGCCGAGCAGCGCTGGGTGAGAGCGAGTGCCGAGTCGTACTCGTGTCGCAGGTCCTGAAGCGTGACGTGCGGGGAGCGCAGCGCCTCGATCTCGAGCGCGGTCAGCGGCGCGGCCTCGGTAAAAGCAGGGAAGTCCATCGCCCCATCCAAGCTCAACTCAACTCAGTGCGAAGAGGATTCGGGCCGGATCGTGCATGCCCCTGTCCCCCCCCCCGGCGGCCGTCCTGCGGCCGCATGTCGGCATGAGCGGCACTCGAGAACAGGCGCGTGCGACTGAGGGATTCACTTCGAGCCGGAGTGGGTGCATGATTCAGCCACTCCCCACGTAACAAAGCACACACAGGGGGCGATGAGGCTGAAACAGCATTTCATGTCCCGGGCCGCCGTGATCCGCGCCAGTTATGACACAACGCTTGCATCTCTCGAAAATTCACATCAGGGACAAATTCTTGCCCCAGTAGACGCCTCGATCATCGAGACAGTCGCCGGAAAGCCGCGCCGCGAGCTGCCCGGCACGCAATTGTGGGTGATGGCGCGACTCGCGTCACAGTCCGCCGAGGAACTTCATCTGCAGCAGTGGCAACCGTGCAGCGGTCAACGTCCCACCTGGGCAGCGTGACCAGCCGGTGAATCAGCGGTCGATGTGCACGGTCACGTACATGTCCCCCGGAGCCCCGCCATGCCTGCCGGGCCTCCGAGTTCGGACAGCTGCGTGCCCGAACTGCTGGGCACCCGGCCGTGACGGACTGTGCCGGATCACCGGCTGGCTGTCAGGACTGCCGCACAGGTCGGAGCCTCCTGCGAGGTCACGGTTGCTATGTGCTCCAGGCAGAGGCTGACCGCCGTGGTCAGGTAGGCCCAGTAGTTGACCGTGGCGGAGGGACCGCGGCTGGTGCCGAAGCCGTAGCTCATGAGCTTGAGGGCCTGGACGTGCCCCTGGTCTCCCGGTGGCAGCGCCGACAGGGAGGCGAAGAGTTCGTGGACGGGCCTGGCGACCACCGCCTCAAGGATCTCGGCCGTCGTGATCTGCTCCCAGTCGGACTCGGCCGTCGAGATCGGCTGATCCAGGACGAGCGAGAACAGAGCGAGTGTCACCAGCAAGCGCACCTTGGCGTCGGTGCCGTCCGGATCGGCCTGCCACTTGAGCTAGAGCCGTGCGATCTCACTTCTGAAGGCAGCGTCCTGCATGCACAGCTCCTGCACCCGCGTATTCACCGCAGTGCAAAAGCTCCAGGCCCTCTCCCGGCGCTCCTCAGTCACGTTTCGCCCCCTTGAGCAACGGCGGAGCTCTGCAGCCGTGTACGGAGGTGGGCTGCAGAGCCCCGGATCCGGCAACGTAGTCAGCGGGTCCTCATCAGACGCACTTGACGTTCAGCAGGGAACTGTCCACGTGGCCGGCGGTCGGCTTGCCGTTGTAGTAGATGGTCCCGTACGTCCGCGTCATGTAGGTCCAGTTCACGGAACTGGGCTCGCAGTCCTTCAACACCGCCGTGCTGGTGCGGTTCGGGGGCGGGCAGGAGTAGTTCACCGATCGCTCCCCACACACGTGGGTCGGACACTTCGTGACCAGCAGTGTTAGAACTGCTTTGCCGTCTCGTGTCCGATGTCGTTGAGGGTGGAGAGCGTCAGCGGATCGCTCCGCTGAGGTGGCGCCGGCCTGGGTGGGCTGGTGTCTTCCCGTTTCATCGCCGCCTGCCGTCCGGCCCGAGGGCCGGGTGGTCTTACGGGGGCTCCGCGGGCGTTTTGTGTCTCCCCTCTACCAGGGGCGACAGGCCGGTCGGCGGGGATGGCGTGGGCCGCGATGTTGCGTGCGGCGTTGAGGTCCCGGTCGATCGTGAGGGTGCAGTTGGTGCAGTGGAACGTCCTGTCCGTTGAGCGTGAGGCGTGTGTTTTGCCACCCGCAGGCGGAGCAGGTCTTGCTGGATGGGAACCAGCGGTCCAGGACCGCAAGGGTGGAGCCGTACCAGCAGGTCTTGTAGGTGAGCTGGCGGCGCTGCTCGCCGGGCGCGGTATCGAGGATGGCCCGGTTCAGGCCGGCTTTCTGACGGACGCGTTGGCCGGGCTTGTGGAGGGTGCCGCGGGCGGTGCGGGTCATCCCGGCGACGTTGAGGTCCTCGATGGCGACTTCGGCGAAGCGGGTGGCGAGCTGCTTGCTCAGCGCGTGCAGGACGGTGCTGCGCCGCACGGCGACCTCGTGGTGCAGTAAGAAGATCGTGCTCACCCTGCCATGACCCGACCGGGCACCACCCGATCGTGGTCGGCGGAGGTGAACGACCAGGACCTCGCGTCAACCTTTCTCTACTGCGTCCGGATCGCACTCACCAAGCCCGCGACTAGCCTCGCTCGCTCGGCCATGGTGTCGACCAGAAGGTATTCGTGGTCCGCGTGGGCACCGCCTCCGACAGCCCCGAGGCCGTCGAGCGTCGGCACGCCCAGGGCAGCCGTGAGGTTGCCATCACTTCCACCACCGACTGCCCTGCCCTCGATGCCGGGCTGCAGGCTCCGCGCAAGGGCCATGAGCTGCATCGACGCCGACTCGGGCATGGGCGGTCGACCGACACCTCCCTGTACGGAGACGACGGCTCCGTCGACATGGGGGGCCAGGGCGGCGAACGCCGACTCGACACGCTCCTTCTCCTCGGGCGACTCAACGCGGACGTCCACGAACACGGTCGCCCCAGCGGGAACGACGTTGTCCTGGGTGCCGGCGGAAGCTACGGTCGGCGTGACGGTTGTACCGATCTCGGGCCGCGAGAGTGCCGCGATGTCCAGTACCTGATGTGCCAGTTCGACCAGGGCGTTCACACCAGCGGCGGGTTCCAGGCCCGCGTGCGAGGCCCGCCCGGTGATGGAGACCTCGAAGGTGCCGCAGCCCTTTCGGCCCGTCTTCAGGGCCCCTCCGTCGGCCGCTCCCTCGAACACCAGCACGGCACCGCAGGCGAGAGCACGCTCCTCGATCAGGGCCCGCGAGGCCCGGGAGCCGACCTCCTCGTCGGCGGTCACCAGGATCTCCACGCCCGACAGATCGTCGAGCAGCGCCAGTCCGTGGATGGCCTGCACCAGACCACCCAGCATGTCGAACACACCCGGGCCGGTCACCCGGCCCTCCTCGACCTTGAAGGGGCGGCGCTCCAGGGTGCCGAGCGGGAACACGGTGTCGTGGTGGCCGAGGATCAGCACCTTCGGTTCCCCGCCGCCCGACCAGTGCACATGAGGCCCGGCCTCGCTCGGGACGAGCACGGCCCTGCCCCCCAAGCGGTTCTCGATGACACCGGCGACCGCTCGGGCCGACGCGTCCAGCGCATCGAGGTGGCGGGAGGGGGACTCTGTCTTGACGAGTGTCCTGAGGTCGTCGAGCATCGCATCGACACTGGTGGCGACGGTCGTGTGCGTGATCATGGAATAAGCCTAGTTGCCTCTCCCGGGCACCGGTGCTCGATGCCGGACAGATGGCGGCTGCGGTAGGGGGCGAGGTCCATGTCCTTGGCCCGGGGCAGAACGGTCAGCCGGAGGCGTCCAAGTCCTTCCTGTGCGGCGCTCACCCTCAGGCGCACGGGTGCGCGAGGCCCGGCGCACCACGGCTACCGCAGCCGCGCCGCCGACAGGAAGCGGTCTGCTTCCGCGGAGGCGGTGCCGCCGACACGGGTCCGTGCGCCGCATTTCGAGGACACCGGTTGCGACTTCATGAGGTGGAGGAGGGTGCGGAGGTCGATGACCCGGTAGCCGCGGGCGGTGATCGCGTCGAGGATCCGCGGGAGGGCCTGGGCGTCGATCACCTCGGTGTGGCCCTCAAATGCCCCGACGTGCATTTGCAGGATCGCCCCTGGGCGAAGGGCCTCCAGCGCCCTGCGCACGGCGCGGTCCACGGTCATGCCGCCCTCGGTGCCCTTCCACCCGTTGGTGTCGGTGGTGAATTCGATGTCCGCGAATCCCAGCCCGTTGACCTCCCTGATCTGTGCGGGGCTGGTCTCGCTGTAGGGGAACCGGAAGAACGGGGTCAGAGCCCTTGCTGCCCCGGCCGCGCGCAGGGCCCGGTCCGCTGCCCGGATTTCGCGGCGTCTTCCGGCCTTGGTCAGGTCCTTGAAGTAGGGGTGGCTGTAGGAATGGTTGCCCAGGCCATGTCCCGCAGCCGCGATCCTCCTCACCGCCTCGGGATATCGGTGGGCGAAGTCGCCGGTCAGGAAGAACGTGGCAGGCACGTGCCGGCGGGCGAGCTCACCGAGGACAAGGTTCAGGCCGGCGTCGTTCCAGGCCGCGTTGAACGTCACCGCGACCACGCGCTCGCGCGTGCGGATCACACGGTTCTCCGATCCGAACAGCGCTCGCAGGCTCTCCTCGTCCGCAGCAACTGCGGGGCGCGGTGCGGCAGCCCCGGCGATCGCGGCCGGGGGCCTGGGTGCCACCACCCACAGGGCGGCGAACAGCCCGATGGCCACCCGGAGCAGGCGGCGGCCCACGAGAGGGTGTGCGGCAAAGACAGAACGCGTGTCCATGCCACCGCCATCGGCCGACGGAAGCCTGCCCTTGAGGGGGTGGCCGGCAGCGGTGCCGGGAGGACAGGGGGAGTGCGGGGGCCTTCAGCCAGGGAGGGGCGCGTCGGGCGGGAGCGCTGCCAGCATGCACTCCCACGACACCCCAGCGGTTACAGGCCCGCCACTTCACCGCCGAACTCGGAGCCCGCGTCCCCCACGCGAAGCCGAGCAACCGGCACGGCCTGCCCGAACGAGTCTCGTACGGCTCGGCTGCTTTCACTGTGGTTCCCCGCTGTTCCCAGCTCGATCTGGTGCGGTGGTGGTGCAGAGCGGTGGCGCCCGGGAGGCGATCAGCCGGGCACGTTCCATTCACCGAGGCGGATCTTCACGGGGTACCGCCGAGGTGAGCCCAAAAGGGGCCACGGGATGATCTTGCCGCGGGTGACCTGCCGGGAGCACGGGACGACCGTCGCCGCGGTGCCCTGGGCCCGTCTCGGCGCCGGGCATACCCACGCCTTCGACCAGCAGGCGGCTTGGATGGCTGCCGAGTGCTCCAAAAGCGCGGCCGCGCAGTTGATGCGCACGTCCTGGCGGACCATCGGCGGGATCGTCGAGCGGTACGTCGCCGACCGCGACCGGTTGGTCGACCGCCTGTCGGGGCTGCGGCGGATCGGCATCGACGAGATCAGCCACCGCCGCGGGCAGAGGTACATGACGATCGTCGTGGACCACGACACCGCGAGGGTGGTGTGGATGGCCGACGGGCACGGCAAGGACGTCCTGCACCGGTTCTTCGACCAACTCGGCGCCGACCGCACCGCCCGCTTGACGCACATCAGCGCCGACGGCGCCGACTGGATCGCCCAGGTCCTGGCCGACCAGGCCGCCTCGGCGGTGCGCGTGATGGACCCGTTCCACGTGGTCGCGTGGGCCACCGACGCCCTGGATGTCGAACGCCGTGCCTCGTGGAACCGCGCCCGCCACCAGGCCACCGATCCCGACACCGCCCGGACGCTGAAAGACTCCCGCTTCGCGCTGTGGAAGAACGAGGCAGACCTCACCGATCGGCAGGCCGCGAAACTCACCTACCGCGAGCCCGGCCACGACGACCAGGACGCGGAGACCGAGGGGTGGCCGACCTCGCTCGCAGCCTTCCCCCTCGGGCAGTGGAGCGCCGACGCACGCCGCTTCTACGCCGCATGGACGAGGACCGCATCGCGCAGCTGGAGAAGCTGGGCATGGTGTGGTCGCACTTCGACGTCGCCTGGGAAGAGGGCCTGGCCGCCGCACGTGGGTGGGCCGAGGCGAACGGGCACCTGCTCGCGCCGCTGGACGCCACCCACCGGGGCTACGCGGTGGGCATCTGGCTGAAGAACCAGCGGGCCGCCGCTCGCAAGGCTGCCGAGATCGAGCAGCGGCACGCCGAGGGCCTGCCGGTTCAGTCGGCGGCCGGAGCGCTGTCGGACGAGCGGCGCGATCAGCTCGAGGACATCGACCCCTCGTGGTGCCCGGCCTGGCCAGTGGAATGGCAACGCGCCTTCCACCTCGTCCGGCTCCACCTGGAGACCGGCGGCGCACTGCCGACCGAGCCCAGCGACGTCGTGCACCAAGGCGAGGACCTGGCCTCGCGCTTTCACGAGGTGGCCTGTCCGAGAGTTGATCAAAAACACGGAAGGTGCCTCTGACCTGCAACGATAGGACTTGCTGGGGCCCTGTTGACTCCGAGGAAAGAAGCACTTCCCAGGTGAAGAAGCGTATCGGGTCCTATCCCCGTATCCGTGTCGAGGGCGGCTCACTTCTCGCACTGCTTACGCATACGCAGCGTCAGTCAGGTCACGGCGACGATGGTCGCGCCGGAAATTTCGTCTGGTTCATGTCGCCGATCGTCCGCCATAACCGCTGCGCCCGCCCGCGGTGTTGGTGCGCCAGGTGGTGGACGCCGGCGGCTGCATCCAGGTCACCGATCAGTTGCCAGCACGTGGCCTCGTCCTGACGGTCGCCGTGCCGGTGGAACAGGCCCGCCGCACGCTCCAACGCCGGGCTCGCCCGGTCCCGGTCGTGCTGACCGGCGTACACGCGGCCGACTTCCAGCAGCGTGTACGCGGCGCACCGCTCGTCGGCCAGTTCCTCGAAGGTGGCCAGCGCCTGCCACAGGCAGCGCAGCGCCTCGTCCGGATCACCGCGCCGATCGTGCAGCCGGCTGAACCGTCGCAGCACCACGGCCACGCGATGCCCGTCGCCCACCGCCCTGGCGTGACTCAAGGCCCCGTCGAACCAGAACTCCGCCTCGTCGAGCTTGCCCTGCATGAGCTTCATCACGGCCATGGAGCAGGACAGCTGCGCTTCGATGTGCCGGTCGCCCTCACCGACCGCGATGGTCAGCGCCTGCTCGACACGTTCGAGGGCTTCGTCGTCACGGTCCTGCACCCGGCTGACCGTACCCAGCATCGCCAGCGACAACGCCTCGCCGCGCTTGTCCCCACCGTCCCGGCACAGCCCGAGGGAGGACTCCAGGGCCCGGGTGGCCCGATCGAACTCGTCTTGGTAGATGTGCAGCTGGCCAAGACCGCGTAGCAGCACCGATGCGCCGCGCACGTTGCCGGCAGCCTCGGCCGCGTCCAGCGCGAGCCGGTGCCCGTGCTGCCAGTCCTGATAGAGACACCGGTGGTCGTAGTAGGTCGCTGCGCCGGCCGCCAGCTCCCAGGCCAATTCGTCCAGGCCCCAGTCCACGGCCAGTTTCACCGCGCCGAGCAGGTTGTCGCGTTCCGCGTCGAACCAGCCAACCGGGTCGGCCATCAGCCGGTCCACGACCGCATCAGGCAGCGATCGGCGCGGTGCCGCACCGGGCGGGGCTGCCAGCAGCCCCGCCGCCGGCAGCCGATCGGTGCCGCACCCGATCAGGCCGAGCCAAACGGACAGCACTCGGATGATCGCGTCCCTCTTGTCCGCCGTGGGCAGCGGGGCGGCGATCTCCACGGCACAGGTCCTGATCAGGTCGTGCAGCCGGTAGCGCGGCTGGCCGATGGCGTCGGTGGCGGTCAGCCGCACCAGGCTGGCGTCGACGAGGGTGTCCAGCACCTCCTCGGCGTCCGAGCGGTCCAGCAGCGGGCCGACCACCCAGCCGGGCAGGGTGTAGGCGCCGAGCAGACCCAGCAGGCTCAGCGCGCGCACCGCGTCGGCGGGCAGCAGCCGTAAGCTCAGTTCGACGCTGGCTCGCACGCTGAGGTCCCCGATCCTCAGCTCGGCCAGCCTCCGGGACTCATCCTCGATCCGTTCCCGCAGCACCCGCAGCGACCAAGCCGGACGGCCCGTGAGCTTGCCGCTGGCGATCCGGATCGCCAGCGGCAGATTGCCACAGCAGTCGAGGATTGCGTCGGCCTCCTCCGGTTCCCGCTCGACCCGCCACCGCCCGACGATTCCCGTGAACAACTCCCGCGCCTCTGCCGGGCTCAGCACGTCCAGGTCGATGTGCAGAGCGCCGGGAAGCTGCGTCAACAGAGTGCGGCTGGTGATCAACACGGCACAGCCGTTGGCGGCCGGCAGCAAGGGCAGCGCCTGATCGGCGTGACCGGCATCGTCCAGCACCACCAGCATGCGACGGTCCGCCAGCAACGACCGGTAGAGCGCAGCCCGCTCGGCCAGGCCCTTCGGGATCGCACTGCCGGCGATCGAGAGCGCGCGCAGTGCCTCGGCCAGCATCAGCCCCGGGTCCCGCGGCTGATCGGACGTCGCCGCGAGGTTGAGGTAGAGCTGGCCGTCGGGGAAGGCGCCGCTCGCCAGCCGCGCAGCGTGCGTCACCAGGCAGGACTTGCCGACACCGGGACCGCCCACGATGACGGCCACCCGGGCCCGGTTCGGCGCCGGCCCGTCGAGCAGACCGGCGATCTCGGCCAGTGCCTCGGCCCGGCCCACGAAGTCCGGCACGTCAAGGGGTAGTTGACGCACCGGCATCGCCATGGCCGGCCCGGCGGCCGCCGCGTCAGGGCCCTGCGGTGGTATGTCCAAGGGCCTGCTGGCTGGGACCGGGGCCGTCAAGGTGGGATCCGCGGTCAGTATGCGTTGGTGCAGCGCCTGGAGCGGCGGGGTGGGGTCGACGCCCAGTTCGTCGGCCAGTGTCCGGCGCAGCCGCTCGTACACTTGCAGCGCCTCGCCTTGTCGCCGACACCGATAGAGAGCGACTATCAGGTGTTCGGCGACATGCTCGTCGTAGGGGTGCTCTCGGAGCAGAGCGGTCAGCTCGTCAATGACCTCTCGATGACGCCCCAGACCGAGTTCGATGGCCAGGCACTGTTTGAGTGTGTCCGCGCGTTTCTCGTTCAGCCGTGCCGCATCGATCTCCAGGGCCCGGCTGGAGATGTCGCTCAGGGCATGCCCGCGCCAGCAGGCCAGCGCCCGCCGAAGTGCTACAGCCGTCTCGGACGGGTCCGTGTGCCGTTCGGCGAGGCGCCGCTCGTGGTCGAACTCCAGCAGGTCGAGCTGATTCGGGGACAGGTGGATCTCGTAGCCGCCGCGCCGCGTACTGATCAAGGGGCCTGGTGCTCCGCACGCGGCGAGGTTGCGGCGCAGCCCGGAGACAGCGTCCTGGACCTGACGGACCGCAGTGGCTGGCGCCTTCCCGTCCCACATCACGGCCAAGAACCGTTCCATGGCGACGATGTTGTTGGCGTCGATCAGAAGCGCGGCCAGCATCTTGGCCTGCCGCGGTCCGTCTAATCGGACCTCTCGTCCGGTGATCTGGGCATGTAACGGCCCCAGTACGCCGAATCTCATCTTCCCCCCAGGTACTTCGTGATCAGCGTTGGTCCCCTCGCTGACCTGGCACTAGGACGAATCTAGGACGGCCGACGGACGCGTGTCCATATCGTCGCCGTAGCGGGGCTCGCCGAAGACCAGTAGGCGGGCAATGCGTGCGGAGCGTGCCTTCGGAGTCCGCGCTTGAGGCGACCAGGGGAGGTAGCCAGTCCCAAGTGATGAGCAGATCAAGCGAACGGGAGTGATCGCTGCGTATCTGCGTGGATCCAGGTGTCTCGATACCGCCTGCCTCAAGCCGAGCCCGCGTACGCACGGTTACCGGTCACTACGGCGCGGTCTACAAAACAGACACCAGATTCGCGTCGGCCTCTATTCCTCTCCAACCCTTTACTGAAAGGATTTCAGATGAAACCCGTCACAGCTCCCAAGGTAAGTTCGACCCCCGCCAGCTCGTTCGCAAGCCCGCCTGGATGGCAAAGGTTCAAGAAGAAGCTCTCCATGGCGCTTGCGGCCGCGGCTCTGGTCACCGGAGCAGGGCTGCTGGGCGCGGCGCCGGCGCAGGCTGCGTCTTGCGGCTCCGACCGGGTAATGGCCAGCATCCCGACGACCCTGAAGACCACCACGGGCGGCACGCTTGGCGTGCTGTACCTCGGTTACATCCCCAGCTGTCGCATGATGTACGCCGAAGTGCACTGGAGTGATGATTCCATCACCAACTCCGGCCCCGGCTCCATCTGGATCGAGGACGCCAATCACAAGCAGCCTGGCAAGAAGTATTACAGCAGCCCCTACCAGCAAATCAGCGGAGACTTCTGGACCTCCGACTTGGTTCCGATCGACGGCCCCGGCTACAGCTACTCGATGCCACACGTGTATCTGTCCTGGGCACATGGCGTGTTGCATTTTCCGCCATTCGTGTACCCCAAGTGCCTGACCAACCACGATTTCCACGGCAACTATCACAACTTCGGCAGTGGGTACAGCGACAGCAGTCACCCGTCTGAGCGCTGCTGAGCTGGTCGGCCAGCACCTCGGCCGGGTTGGTTCGCACCCGGGCAGTCCGAGAGCCTCTCCGACGTAGCCACGCCCGCAGGTGCCGGGGATGGCGGCCCCTGGTCCAGGGCGCGGTGTGCAGGGCCGCCGGGGCCTGCCGTCCTGTCAACGCAAGGCACTACGACGGTAGAGCCGATTGCCTGCCTGCGTCCGCTCGACGTGTCGTCTGGCTGAACGAGGCACTGTCTACCTCGCTCCAAACGGCCGACGAAGGGTTGTCTCTATTACCCGTCGTCGACCACCGGCATCCGCCGTCCGGTCGTGGGACATCGCCGGCGGTACGAGTCGGCCCCGCCTGCCGTCCTACGGGGAAAGGGCGGCAGCCGGGGCCGACGGTGTGCACCCTAGCGGCTGACCAACCCACGGCACGCAGGCCCGGCCGCTCAGTCTCGCGCCACTGTCATCACAGGATCCGCAGCAGCCGGTCGCGCTCGCATGCTGCCTGCTCCGCCTCGCACCTGCGCGCATACTCCGCCGACAACTCCTCATCCGCCGCATCGAGGCGGAAGAGGCAGGACCAGCGGTCACGGTCGTAACCGTCCGCGTCCCCCCACCGGTCGGCAATGCTCTGGAGCCGGATCCAATGCCGCATCCGGGCCAGGAGAAGCTCGGGTGTGCCATCGTCGTACCGGAAGGACGCGCGCACCGGTTCGACCAGCCTCCGCAGGGCGGTCTTCAGAGCCCCCCCCGCACGCCACTCGTCACTGTCGTACGGGTGTGCGCCCTGCATTGCGTTGAGTCGGTCCTTGATGAAGCGGTCCCACTCGTCGAGGTCTGCCTCGGTGAGGCCAGCGGCGTGAGTCAGCTTGACGTCGGGTGCCAGCTCGGTGGCGGTGGTCATCAATCCCTCTCTCAGAAGCCGAACTGGCCCGCCGTCGTGTCCGGTTTGTCGCATCGGATAGGTGAGCTTGTCCGGGCCTCAAAGCAGCACCTCCTCTTCGGCTTCCACAAAGCCGAAGGCCTGGGACGCACGCGGTCACAGCTGGGGGCGGAGTACGTCGTAGGCCCAGGCAGCCAAAGTGGTGGGCGTGGTGGTGTGCAGGGTGCGCGGCTGTTCCGGGACGAAGCCGTTCCGCAGCCCGGTCGACATCCCGACGACCGCTTCGACCAGGCCGTCGGCCATTCCGGATGTGCGCAGCAGGTTGCGCATCGCGTCGTCGCTGACGCGCTCTGCGCGCAGCGGGCGGCCGATGGCGGCGGACACGATCTCGGCGGCCTGCGGCCAGGTGAGGTCGGCCGGGCCGTGGACGGCCTGGACACAGCGTCCGGACCAGCCGGTCGACAGCAGCCGGGTCACGGCGACCTCCGCGATGTCACGCGGCGCGACCCAGGCAAGGGGCTGGTCCAAGGGCAGGATCACGGGAATGACGCCGGTGCGTACGGCATCGAGCTGGAGCTCCAGGTTGGTGAAGAAGTAGCCGCAGCGCAGGTGCGCGACGGTGGCACCGA
This sequence comes from Streptomyces sp. NPDC001093, assembly GCF_040298985.1. NCBI lineage: Bacteria > Bacillati > Actinomycetota > Actinomycetes > Kitasatosporales > Streptomycetaceae > Streptomyces > Streptomyces sp. NPDC001093. The sequence goes on from NZ_JBEPBF010000132.1 coordinate 17,480, forward strand.
GGGAGTCGAGGGCGAGCTCGGTTCCCGCGAGACCGTCGATCTCGCCGGCTCCGTGGCGCTTCTCGGCGCCGACGCTGCTCTGGAAGACCGTCCGCTCGATGCCGTTCTCCCTGACGGCGTGCACGACGCTCGCCGTGGCCAACTCGTAGTCCCCAAGCGGATCTTCGCCCACCGACGGGGGATCCACCCAGAACAGGGCGTCGGCCCCGGCAGTGGCGGCGACGACAGCCTTGGTGTCGCGCTGGTTCACCGCGACCGCCTCGACCTCGCGACGCACGTCGGGCGCGAGCCGTCCGGGATCGCGCGCCAGTACCCGTGGACGGACTCCGGCCCGCAGGAGCATGGCGACAACGTGTCGTCCGACGTTGCCGGTGGGCGTCGTGACTGCGATACGCATGGCTTGGTGTCCTTTCGACGGTTTCCAGCAGGACGCTAGAAGCCAATCCAGACACCTCGTGTCCCCTTTGCGGGACAGGCCACGCGTGGCTCTGTTCACGAGAACCGGCTCGGCTCAACTTCTGTGAAGCGGCCACTCTGAGTGACGTCTGAGCTGCTCCGGGCCGTACGCAAAGTCGCCCGAAATCAGTCCGCGGGCAAGGCAAGTGGACCGACAGTTCGGGGCCGTGGAAGAGGTCATGCTCCGGCTGGAGGAGTTGTTGTTCCCCTAGATCGCGGGCGTCGCGGTGCTGTCGGTGGACGTGAACATCGAGATGGTGCGCGTTGACGCGCAATGCACTGCGGACGGCGCCGTGTGCCCGGTCTGCGGGGTCTGGTCCAACCGGGTTCATGGTTCCTACCTAAGGTTTCCCGCTGATGTTCCGAGCGGAGGCCGAAGCGTTGTTCTCCAGCTCAGGGTTCGTCGGTTCGCCTGCGGGAACTCTGGGCGCTCACGCCGTACTTTCGTCGAGCAGATACCCGGCGTGACATGCCGGCATGGTCAGCGGACCGAGCGGCTGCGCTCGACTCTGGCTGCGGTCGGTCTGGCCCTCGCGGGCCGGGCCGGAGCCCGCATCGCCCGCGTCCTGGGGGTGCCCGTCAGCCGCAGCACGGTGCTCCGGCTGGTCGACGCTCTCCCGATCCCGAGGCGGCCGTCCACGTGTGGTCGACGTCGACGAGTACGCCACCCGCAAGGGCCGCCACTCCGGCACCGTCCTCGTCGACATCGAGACCCGCCGCCCCATCGACCTGCTGCCCGACCGGGAGGCATCCAGCCTGGCGGCCTGGCTCGCCGAACGGCCAGGCGTTGAGGTCGTCTGCCGGGACCGGGCGCCGTTTTTCGCGGAAGGCGCCACCACCGGCGCCCCGGACGCTATCCAGGTCGCGGACCGGTGGCATCTCTGGCACCACCTGAGCGAAGCCGCCGAACGAGCCGTCGCCCAGCACCGCCGCTGCCTGCGAGCCTTGGTCCCGGCAGCACCCGAGCCTGAGCCGGAGCCCGCCCCTGGAGAGGAGCCGTCCGGCTCGCCCTGGCCGACCGGGCACCGGTTCGCCGACCACAGCCGGGCCCGGCACGCCGCTGTTCACGCACTGCTGGAGGCCGGGCACAGCCGCCGCTCGATCCAGCGGCAGCTCGGGATGACCTGGCGCATCGTCAAACAGCTCGCCGACGCCGCCCGGCCAGAAGAACTCTTCACCGGCCAGTGGCAGAACCGGCCCTCCGTCCTCGACGAGTACAAGACCTCCCTCGACGACCGCTGGAAAGAGGGCTGCACCAACGCCTGGAAACTGTGGGAGGAGATCGTGCCGCTCGGCTACAAAGGCAGCTACCAGCGCGTCCGCGCCTACCTGCACAAGAAGCGCACCTCGCCGCGGCCGGTGACCGCCCGGCCGCCCTCGCCCCGTACGGCCGCCGGATGGATCCTCCGCCGCCCAGAAACCCTGACCGAGCCCGAACAGCTCCAGCTCAAGACCGTCCGCACCCACTGCTCCGAACTCGACGCCCTCACTCGGCACGTCCGCTCCTTCGCGGTCATGCCCACCGAGCGCCAGGGCGACCTCCTGCCCCAATGGCTCAACGCCGTCCGGCAGGACGACCTGCCCAGCCTCCACACCCTCGACGCCGTCATCGCCGGCCTCACCCTGCCCTGGAACTCGGGCACGTCGAAGGCCACGTCAACCGGATCAAGATGCTCAAGCGCCAGATGTTCGGCCGCGCAGGCTTCAGGCTCTTAGGCAAGCGGGTACTACTCGCCTGAGCCGGCTGACCGAGTTCCGGCTACTTCAGCAGTTGGAAGCCGGGCTGCCCAGCCCATGCTCTGAGGAACTCCGCCGAACCGTACGTGGTGGGCAATGGATCGGTCACCATTGCGATGACGCCGGGGAGACCGGCCACGATGGGTACCTGGTCCTCCCCTAGTTCGGCGCTGACAACGCCGCCGATCACGTCCATGACGGCGGCGGTCAGTAGGGCCGTGACGACGTGGTCGACTGGACGGTTGCAGAAGGCGACGACGTGGACGGCGTGGGTCGGCGTGAAGCCGATGAGAGGCTCCTGATCGACTTCGTCAGCGTGCTCAGCCTCGAAGACGGACTCGTCGCCGATGCCCGCCCCCATGACGGAGACCAGAACGGGCCGCCGTCCGTCCACGCCCCCGGTGTACGAGATGCCGAGGCTCTCCGCCTGAATGTTCAGGTCGTACTCGCCGACCCGCTTCTCCTCAAACCGTGCCGAGGAGCGAACCAGAAGGTCACGGAGCTGCTGAATCGCAGCGCGGGGGACGGCCTCCGCCAACTCGACCACCAACACCGGTCCACTCATGGCTCGCAGCCTAACCAGCCGGAACCGTCCTACCCACCTCATTACTCAGCGTGCACGCTTCACAGAAATTGAGTCAGAGCCCGAGAACCGACAGCACATGTTCACCAGTTTCGACAGCACGGAGAGGTCCGGAATCTTCGAACGACGTGGCCTGATGACACCTGTCAGACCTCAGGCCTAAGGTGTGCCGGTGATCTTCAGAAGGAATCAGAAGGCCGCGGACCTGGCCGCCGTCATGTCAGAGCTGGAGCAGGCAGTGGCCGCTCGCGACGGTGGCCGCACCGAGCGAGCGTTCAACGCGGCGATGAGTGGTCTGCAGTCGGCGACGGGCACCGAATGCGTGCCGGTGGGACCCCGGTTGGCCGCGCTACTCCCTGCCTTTCCGCCCACCGGTCCGCGCCCGATGCTGGCGACCATGGCCGGCTTCTGCGTGGAACGTGGTGCCGATCCGGCGGCGTGTGCGGAGCCGGTCCTCGACGGCACCCACCGGGACCTGCTCGATGCCCTGGAGTTCGCCCGCCGCTGGGCCGCCGCCGGCGATGCCGGGGACGAACTGCCAGACGCCAACGAGAAGATCATCGACGACGCGCTGATGGCCCGGCTGGGTGGCGAGGCGCACGAGGCGTTGCGGCTGGCGCTGGCTTGGTGCTCGGTCGAGCAGTGGCAGCCCCCCGCGCTGGCCGTGCTGTGCCGCAGCACCGAGGTGCGCCGTCGGCACGCATCCGCGCTCCTCCCCGCCTGCCGCGACCTGGCAGCCCTGGAGCGGCACGACCTCAAGTGCCTGGCTTACGCGCTGGCCATCCTGGACGACGAGCCCCTGGTGGTGTTGCACCGGCCCACCGGGACCGGGTTCGAAGTGCGCATCGGCGGCATCGGGGACAACTTCCAGTTGCACACGCTGCTCGCCCACGTCCTCGTCGGCGGCGGCCACGTGCCCGGCACCGCACCGTCGGCGGAGAGCGTCCGCCTGGCCACGGACCCCGAGCCCGCCCAAGGGCGCACCGGGGCCGTCGCGACCGGGGCCTTCGAACTCCTCGCCCCGGACGGGGAGCGGATCTGGAACGAGGGGCTGCCCGACGACATCCCCGTTGTGGAGGGACGCCGCCTGCTCGTGCTGGACGAGCCGATGTACCCGCGCAGTTGGAACGCCGACCGGTTCTTCCCGATGCTCCCGGGGACGGCCGAGCTGACTCGTGTGCTGTCCGCCGACGAGGTCCAGACCTGGTTCACCTACACCTGCTGGACGTCCTGACCCGGTCGCCCGGCGCCACCGCTGGGCGTCGGCTGCTGCCGCGGCCAGAAGTCGGGGCTCGTGCCTGGCCTCTATCGAACAAGAAGCGCACAACATCGGGTGCGCGGCATCGGTGCGCTCAGTGGCCGGCCTCCCGGCCACGGTGCGGTCCGGGCTCCTGCGGGCGGTGAACCCGCTGGTCGTCCTCGCGCACCGGGTGTACTGGGTCGGCATCGTCCTGTTCAGCGTAGCGGCCCTAGCGGGCGCGGGAGTCGGCGGCCGCCTTGGTGAACGCGTCCTGAAGGTGGCGCAGTCGCTCGGCCGTGAGATCGAGGGCTTCCACACCGTGGGGGACTTCCTCAAGGCCCGCAGCGCCGTCAGGTCGACCGCCTCCCGGCGGCCGGCCTCCGGCTCCTGGTCGTCGTGCTCCCGGTCGGCGGGCCGGGGTGCGAGCAGCTGCTCGGGCATCGCCGCCTGCTGGTGCGCGACGACGTCGTACACCCGGCCCCGCACGGCAACGGTGCGCAGCTTCTCGCGGCGCACCGCGCCGGCGAGGACGGCCCGCTCGTACTGCAACGGGACACCGGGTATCTCCCACTCCCCCGGCTCCAGGTCCGAAGGCCGGGGCGCGGCCGACGTGCCCGGGTCGGCCAGGGGCTGCCGGTCACGGTCCTGTGCGGCGGTCGGCGGACGTCGGGCGGTGGCCGCTACGCCGTGGTGTGGCGGCGTCTGCGGACGACGTACACACCGAGCGCGGTGAGGACCAGCAGGCCACCGGACACGCCGAGCCACCCGGTGCCGGGGCCCGCGGTGACGCTGTGCTTGGCGACCGGACGGCCAGTGACGATCAGCTGGCCGGTCCTCTTCACCCGGCCGTGGTGCGCGACCACGGTGACCGGGTACGTGCCGGACGTGAGACCGGTGCGAACGGTGGCCATGGCGTAGTAGCGCGGGTCGTCGCCGTCCGCGGCCTTGGTGTCGTCGCGCCGAAGGTTGACCGGTTTGGTGAACGCCGGGGAGGTGGCGGAGAGCCTGTTCTCCTCGCCGGGGTCCGGATACGTGTCCTTCCACAGCACGTAGACCCTTCCTCCGGCGCGGACCCGGTAGCCGTGCTCGCTGGCGGTGTCGAGGTCGAACGTCGGGGAGAAGACCGGACCGCGGGCCTTGCCCAGGTAGTCGCTGTCACCCGGCCGTGCAGCCCGTACCGTGAGGGACTTCTCGACGACCCGGCGGCCATCCGGTCCGTACAGGTCGAAGGCGTACGTACCGTCCTTCACGTCCGGGCGGAGGTACGGCTGGCCGGTGAACAGGCGGGGGGTGTAGTGGTCGTACCGGTTGTCGTGGACGAGCCGGACCGGATCGGCCAGTGCGGTGGAACGCACGGTGAAGTCGGTACCGGTCTCTCCCGGGTACAGGTCGTCGAACTCCGTGTCGATCTGCTCCCCCGGCCGGGCGGCTGTGCCGTAGAGAGCCCGCACCTCGAACGACGGACGCATGGACGGCAGAACTCGGATCTTGTTCCGGGCCACGGCACGGTCACCGATCTTCGCGACGAGCGGATACACACCCGGCTTGTCGGACATGGCCAGCGTGACCACCGCGTCGAAGCGACCGTCGTCGTCGGACCACTTGAAGGCGACCGGGCCGGAGAACGCCGACGAGGTGGCGGTCACGGCCTTCGATCCCCGCGGCACCCCCTCCAGGGACAGGTCCACGAGTTGCCCGGGGCGGGCCCAGTCGCTGCCGAACATCTCCACGTCGAGCTTCGGACCGGAGGCGGCGAACGCGATCCCCGTCGAGACACCGCCACTCAGCAGGATCCCCGACACCAGCGCGGCCACCCGCCTGGACCATCCCATCGCGCTCCCCTACTCGTCGTGACGGCTCCGGCTCCCCGCCGGGGGCCCGTCGCACATGTAGACGTAAGAAACAGGACAGTTGGTTGTCCGCCGGACACACTGACACACCAGGCGCACAGTCCGTGGCCCGCCGCCATGGTGAGGCGGCGAGCCACGACGGATACGGCGAACCGGGCGGTCGGTCCACCAGGTTGACCGCGCACGCCGAGGTCGCGCAGACCTCCTCGACGATCTCGGCCAGCACCGGCTGTGGAATGGAGTCGTCCAGGGTCAGTGCGACCAGTGCGTCGCCGCCCTCGGTGGTACGGGCCACCTGCATGCCGACGATGTTGATCCCGGCGTCACCGAGGATCCGGCCGATGATGCCCACGATGCCGGGGCCTGATCCCGCCCCACACACCACTCACACCCGGAACAGCGGAGAGCAGCAGGCGTCGCTACGGGTCGCTGACGGCACCAGATCCCGGGCTGAGCGCGGGGGTCGTGCCGTCCTGTCGGAACGGTGCCCTGTCGGCTGGAATGTTCACCGCTGTGCGGGCTCTTGGATGTGCTGACGCACGGCGGACACGGTGTGGGTGGTCTGCGGTCCGGATCGGGAGCCTGTTCCCGGGCGGCGGAGCGGACAGGGAGGGTGTCGGAGATGTCCGGCCTGTTCGCGACCGCTTCGAAGAGCGCTGTGATCCGGTCGGCGAAGTCAGGGCCCGGTAGAGGGATATCCGAGTCGGGTTCACGCAGCCGGCCGACAGTGACGGCCGTGGAGACGTAGGCCATGAGTTCGGTGACGGCGGCCGTCCGGGGAGCGCGGACGGTGTCCTTGGCCAGGTGCCGCAGGACCCTGAGAAGGGTCGTGGTGGACGTGCTGGTGACGGCGTGCGCGCCGGGGTGCCGTACCGGTGCCGGCCAGCGCTCCCGGTGCCTCTGGAAGTCGGCTGATTCAGGTGGCGGTTCCAGTCTGACGCCGAAGCAAGGCATACCGCGCTGCAGGTTCACGATCAGCGGATCTGGTTTCGGTGACGCTCAGGGGCTGGGTACGGTGCGTTTCGGATCGGCCTATGCCGAAATCGAGAGCTGGTCGGACACGAGCATCAATGCCTACGTTCCGAACGGCCTTTCATTGGGGACGTTCAAGGTTTCAGTGAATGACGCCAGCGGAGCCGATGCCGGTGGATCCTCGTTCGACGTCGACGTCGTGGACCTGGGTACTGCGCTGCCACGGACGGGTTGGACCCCAACGGCTTCGAACGCAAGTGCCGGCGACGCGCCCGGAAACATGCTGACTGGACCAAGGTTTCTTCCATAACAATCGGCCAACGCGTCCAGGCGGTGTCCTTCCCGACGCAGACAGCTCGCTACATCAAGGTCATCAATACCGGCAATGTCGCGAGTAACTGCTGGTCGATCGCAGAGTTCAACGTATACGACTGACCTCGGGCGCGGCCCCGTGCGTGTTCGGTGCAGAGTTCTTCGACGCCGAGCTCGAGAGGCTGCCGAGCTACGTGTCGACTCGGTTTCGCACCCTGCTCTGTGCGCTCCGCCCGGCGTACAACACGGTGGGTGTCACCGACGGCACAGTGACACCCAAGGGCAACGTCTACAACCACGTGAGCAGTTGCTTGGCTCGGGCATTGGTCTCCGCCGGCATGACGCCTGGCAGCCGGTCACCAACGGAACCGTGCAGTCGGCGCGGTCGTCAGCTCTTGACGGATCGCACTGACTCTGGAGTTGGGCTGCGCATGCCCGCCCGGTCGGTGTCCTTGGCGAAGGTCAGATCTGTCGCCGTCAGGGGCGCTTGGGCAGGCAGGTGGGGGCGGGGCAGAGCCGTGGGCGGGTCGGCGCCCAGGCGTTCGCAGGTCAGCGCGGAGACGAGGACCGCGTCGTCCATGGCGATCTTCAGCACGCCCGGGTCGGCTGCGGCCAGCGTCTGCGGGGTGTGCAGTCCGTGGCGGGTCAGCGCGCCGAGCAGCCCTGCGGTGAACGCGTCGCCCGCGCCGACGGTGTCCACCACCGCGACCTTGCGGCCGGGACTGCTCAGGCTTCCCGCACCGGCGTGGAAGGCGTGAGCGCCGTCGGGCCCGTCGGTGATGACGACGAGCAGTGCGCCCAGTTCAAGCCAGTGAGCGGCGGTCCGCTCGATCGGCGCGTCCGGGTAGAGCCACTCGATGTCCTCGCGGCTGGCCTTGACCAGGTGGGCGATGCCGACGCTGCGTTCGACGACCTCCCTGCCGTGCTCCGGGTCGCCAAGCAGGGCGGGGCGGACGTTGGGGTCGTAGCTGATCAGTACCGTGCCCTCGGCGCGCAGGCGCTGGACGACGGAGTGGATGTGCTCGGCGGCCGGCGAAGTCCAGGAGGCGACCGAGCCGAAGTGCAGTACGGCGGTGTCCTGCGGGGTGCGGGCGGCCTCCGTATCGGTCCACTGCCAGTCCGCGGTGCCGTCCAGGTAGAAGTCGTAACTCGCCCTTCCCTCCGCGTCCATGGAAACCACGGCGAGCGTGGTGGGCTCGGCGGCTGCCAGGGCGTAGGTCAGGTCGACACCCTCGACGGTGGCATGCGTGCGCAGCATCCTGCCGAAGGTGTTGTCGGCCAGGCGGGCCATGAGCGCGGTGCGGTGTCCGAGCCGGGCCAGGCCGACTGCGACATTGAACGGGCTGCCGCCGGGCCGGGCGCGATAGTCCCCGGGCGCGTCGAGTTGGACCAGATCGATGAGGGCTTCGCCGATCACGGTCACGATCGGGGACGGCTTCGGCACATGCGTCGGCTCAGTCATGGAACGGCCCTTCGGCTGGGATCTCGCCGGAGCCCCGCTGGATCAGCCGGGTCGGCACGGTGACGGTGCGGGTGGGCGACTCGTCGCCGTCCAGCCTGCGGAAGAGCATCTCGGCGGCCGTCCTGCCCACCTGCTCGACGTCCTGGGCGATGACGGAGATGCCCGGGCTGAGGATGTCGGCCAGGGGGAAGTCGTCGAAGCCCACCTGCGCGACGGTGTCCTGCAGGCCCATGGCGCGCAGTGCGCGGACGGCGCCGACGGTCACGAAGTTCTGGCTGGTGAACAGCGCCGTCGGTGGATCGGGCAGCGCCAGGACCTGCTCGGTCGCGGCGATCGCGGCCTCCTCGCTGGACCCGACGTGGCGGACGATGTCGTCGTCGTACTCGATGTGCGCGACTTCCAGGGCGTGCCGGTAGCCGTTGAAGCGCTGGGCTGCGGTGGGGATGGAGGCCCGGTCGCCGAGGTAGGCGATGCGGCGGTGGCCGGTCTTCAGCAGGTGGTTGACGGCGGTGATGGCGCCCTGCCGGTTCTCGGAGACGACGGCGTCCGCGTCGAGAAGGCCGGCCTCGCGGTCGACGAAGACCATCCGGGTGCCGGTGCGCTGCTCGCTGATGAGGTAGCTCTGGTCGCGCCCCGCAGGAACGATCACCAGCCCGTCGACCCGGCGGTCGATGAGCGCCTGGGCCAGTTCCCGTTCGCGGGCCGGATCCTCGTCGAGGCTGCCGACCAGCACCAGCACTCCGCGTTCCCGGGCGACGTTCTCCACGGTGCGGGTCAGGACGGCGGAGAAGGGGTTCGCCGCGTCCTCGACGAGCATGCCGATGGTGGCGGTGCGGCCGTCGCCGCGGCGCAGGCTGCTGGCGGTGAGGTTGGGGCGGTAGCCCAGTTTGTCGGCAGCCTCGCGGACCCTGGTGACGATCGCCGGATCGACGGTGGGGACGTCGTTGAACACGCGCGAGACGGTCTTGATGGCCACTCCGGCCAGCGCCGCGACCTCACGCATGGTGGGGCGGCTACGGGGCGCGGCCTCGCCCTGAGTCATCGTTGTCTCCAACCGGTTGTGCGTTACCTACTCGTTGCCCGCGCATGTCTATCAGCGTCTTGACGGGCTCGTCCATACAGGCCCAGTATCTCGCCCAGTCAACGTTGTCTCAGCGTCGGCCAAAGACGGCTCCGAAAGGGATCAAGCCATGAACATCTCCACCAGCCAGGTGCCGAGCCGCCGCGGTCGGCGTACCCGGGCGGCAGCGATCGGTGTCACCGTCTGCCTCGGCGCCACGCTCGTGGCCTGCGGTTCTTCGAACGGGAGCTCCTCGTCGTCCGCGTCGGGCGGCGGCAAGGTGGGGGTTTCGCTGATTCTGAAGACGCTCACCAACCCGTACTTCGTGAGCATGGAGAAGGACGCCAAGACCCAGGCGGCCAAGGACAACGTGAGTCTCACGGTGGCGGCGGGCAACAGCGACGGTGACACCCAGACCCAGATCACCGCCATCGACAACGCCATATCGCGCGGCGACAAGGGCATCCTCATCACCACCAACGGCGACGCTGTGAACGCCGCCCTGAACCGGGCCAAGCAGGCCGGCCTGTTCGTGATCGCCCTGGACACCGCGCCCAACCCGCCCAGCACCGCGGACATCACCTATGCCACCGACAACGAGCAGGCGGGCAAGCTCGACGGCCAGTACGCGGCGGCCGCCCTGAACGGCAAGCCGGCGGTCATCGCCATGCTCGACCTGTTCAACAACCAGGTCGTCTCCGTGGACATCAACCGCGACCACGGCTTCCTGGAGGGCATGGGCATCGACCCGGGCAGCAAGACCGAGAACGGCAAGGAAGCCAAGTCCGGCAAGTACACCGGCGGCAAGGGCGGCGGCTACACGATCGCCTGCCACCAGCCGACCCAGGGCGCCATCGACGGCGGCCGTACCGCGATGGAGAACTGCCTGTCGGCCAACCCGAACATCAACGTCGTCTACGCGATCAACGAGCCCGCGGGCGAAGGCGCGTACAACGCGCTCAAGGCGGCCGGCAAGGAGAAGAACGTCGCGATCTACGCGATCGACGGCAGCTGCGCGGGCCTGAAGAATCTCACCAGCGGCGAGTTCGCCGCCGACGCGGTGCAGTACCCGGGCAAGATGGCGGCCCTCGGCGTGGACTCGATCGCCAAGCTGGCCCGTGGCGGCAGCAAGCCCAGCGTGACCAACGGCAAGTCCTTCTACGACACCGGCACCGCCCTCGCCGCCGCAAAGCCCCTGGGCGGCCTGACCGTGCAGTCCCCGTCGCAGGCCGCCTCCGCCTGCTGGGGCAGCTGACGCCCCGAGCGGGTGCCAGCGCCCCCGACCGGGCGACTGCCCCCGAGTCAGGCGACTGCCCCGAGCCGGGGGGGGGGGCGGGGGCCGGGGGGCGGGCCGCCGCGCCGCGCCGGCCCCCCCCCCGCCCGCGAGGCCCGAACACGGGGTGGCACCGCACGCGCACCC
>NZ_JBEPBF010000133.1:0-27949 GCF_040298985.1 Streptomyces sp. NPDC001093
AAGGCGTCGGCCTTCTCGGTGCCGCCCTTGCCGTCGAGCGCGACGCTGTTGATGTTGCCGTTCAGGTGCTGGTAGAACCACCAGCCCGCACCGGCCGTGACCACGATGATCACCGACAGGCCTATCCCGAGGATCTTCAGCACCCTCCTGCCGCGACCCACCGGACGAGCCCGGCGCCCCCGCCTGCCGCGCTCGCGCGCAGCCACCCGCGTCGCGGCCCGGCCACCCGGCCGGTGCGCCCCGTCGGGGTCGGCCGCGCGCTGTCCGGGCACCCGGGCACCACGGCTGCGCGTGGCCTGCCCGCTGGGCCCGTCCCACGGGTCGCTCATCTACCACTCCCATGAACGGTCGGGCCCGTCAGACTGGGCCGTGGGGTGTACGGCCCGGCCCGCGCGGCGATGTACGGGCGGGCGGAGCACGTCACTCCACCCTTGCTTGCGTGGTTGCGCAATCTAACAAACCTGCGGCCCGAACAGCACAGATGCACACATGATTCACAGGTGAGGCATCTCATGGAACCGCCATGCGGACCCGGGACGGTGCCGGAGCGGGAGTCTACGCGCCTTAGATAAGAGCGACATATAGTCCTAGCACAGACCCTGCACGAGAGCGTCATACAGAAGGGACCGGCACAGGGCCGGCCGCCTACGCGTGGTGCTCTCAGCCGCCGATCTTGTGCAGGCCGTGGACCGGGGCGGAGGCGTTCGCCGAGCGCACGGTCAGCTGACCCACCATCACCCGGACCACGGTCACGACGTCGGAGTCGTCGATGTAGTAGACCTGGCGACGGCCCTCGCGGCGCGCGCGGACAAGTCCGGCGAGCTTGAGCTTCGCCAGGTGCTGGCTGACCGCGGGGAGTGCTCCGCCCACCCGGTCCGCGAGACGCGTGACATCGCTCTCCCCCTGCGACAGGGCCCACATCAGATGCAGCCGGGCGGAGGAGGCGAGCAGCCCGAACGCCGCGGCAGCATCGGCGAGCAGCTCGGCGGGCGGATCCTCGAAGCCGGCGGCGCTGCTCTCCGTCACAGTCCTCTCCCGCCCCCTTGCTCGTCACAGCCGACGCACGTGCGCCCACCCAGTGTAGGCGTCCGGTTCCGGCGTCCGGGCGCCGCCGGGACGGCCCGGACGCCCTGGCCGGGACCGGCCGCATGCTCACGGGGCGGCAGGAGAGGTCCGTCTCCGTCCCGGGGACTCAGTCCTCGTAGAAGTTGTTGACCACGACCTCCGGCTCGTCGTCGTCGAACGCCTCGTTCAGCAGCGCGCCGCCGATGAGGCCTGCCGCGCCGGCGCCGATGAGCGCGCCCGTGCCGAAGCGCCGGCCGCCGCCCTGCTGATGATGGTCGTGGTCCTCGTACGGCTGGCCGTACCCCTGCTGGGGGTAGCCCTGCTGCGGGTAACCCTGTTGCGGGTAACCCTGTTGCGGATAGCCCTGCGGCACGGGCTGCGGATAGCCCTGCTGGGGCGGGGTGTAGAACGGCGGCGCCGTGGTCTGCACACGCTGCGCGCAGGCGCCGCAGACCTGGACGGGCCGGGGCACGCCCCACTGCGGTGACCAGGTCACGGTCATCGAGCCCGGGCCGTGGTTGGGGTCGAAGAAGCAGGTCACGCTGGAACTCCCGGTGGTTGGTTGCGGGGATGCGGGGAACGCCGGGGCCGGCGGGGCGGCGACCGGCGGCTTCGATGGGACGGGCGGCACAGCGGGCCCGCCGTGCGTCTGCGGTGCGGCGACCGGGTTCGCGGCCGGACTCGGGGACGTGTCCCTCAGCACGGCCACGCCGTAGTCGGTGGCGATGCCGGCGAGTCCCGAGGCGTACCCCTGGCCGACCGCGCGGAACTTCCACTGCGCGCCGTGCCGGTACAGCTCGCCGAAGACGAGCGCGGTCTCGGTCGACAGGGCGCCGGGCGCGAGGTCGTAGCGAGCCAGTTCGGTGCCGCCTTCCCGGTCGAGGACACGGATGTGCGCGCGGTGTACCTGCCCGAAGGACTGGCCGCGGCCCGCGCCCTCGTACAGCGACACGGTGAAGACGACCTTCTCGACCTCGCCCGGGACTCTGGTCAGGTCGACCTCGATCCGCTGGTCGTCGCCGTCGACCGGACTGCCGCCGCCCAGGTGGCGGACCGAACCGTCGGGGCTGCTCAGGTTGTTGAAGAAGACGAAGTGCTCGTCGGACGGCACCCGGCCCGACGGGGCGCACAGCAGCGCGCCGGCGTCCAGTTCGTACCCGGTGTTCGCCTGCCAGCCCAGCCCGACCGTCACGGCAGCCAGACCGGGGGCCTGCTTGCTCAGCGACACATTGCCGCCCTTGGTCAGGGACACACTCATCCACGTCCTCCGCAGCCGCTCACACTTTCCGTGTCCATCATGATCGACGCGCCGGAACCACTCCGGGTTCCTCGATTGCGCAATGTCTTCATCATGTAGCAGAACCTCGACGGCTCATCACCAGAGGCCCGCCGCAGGCCAACACCACTTGTCCGGCCCCCTCGACCGGCCCCTAGGCTTGCGCAAAGGGGCAATCAAGTGTCGGTCTCCGCCGCACTCGGCGCGGATCCCGACCCGACGGGAGGAACAACAACACCATGGGCTTCATCGGCTGGATCATGCTGGGCCTGTTCGCCGGAGGCATCGCCAAGATACTGCTGCCAGGCCGTGATCCCGGCGGCGTGATCGGCACCACGCTCATCGGCATCGCCGGCGCCTTTGTCGGCGGGTGGCTCTCCGCCCACTTCCTCCACCGTCCGGTGGAGAAGCACTTCTTCGACCTCTACACCTGGGGCGCGGCGATCGCCGGCTCCCTGGTGCTGCTCATCGGCTACCGCATCCTGTTCGGCAACTCACGGGACTGACCCGGCCCCTCGCGGTGGACGGCGAACGACTGCCGCGCGCGCATCCGTACCAGGCCGACGACACCCGAGCACTGCTGATGATTGGCCGGCACGGCCGCGATCCCCGCGTCTCTCGCGGTGGTGACGGCTGTGCCCGCGCCCTGCCGCGGCACGACCGGGTACGACGGTGGGCCCGGTGCGGTGGACGGCGACCGATGTGCTCCCCAGCGAGGGCAGTTTCGCGAACGGTGTCAGGAAGGCCCGGGCTTCGGGGGTGCCTTCATGCGGACGCCTCGCGATGTCGTGCGGGTCGGAGGCGGGGCCCGGACAGTAGGGGTGGGGGTGCGCGACGGCGAGCACGGTCACGCGTAAAGCGCGGGGCGGGCCGGGAGAAGACGGGCGCGGGCTAGCGGGGCCCCTGGATGTCCCAGTGCGCCGCGGCCGTCGCCAGGGCCTGCTGGGACACCGGGTCGGCCGGGAGGAACGCCTCCAGTTTCAGCTCGGCGAGGGTCACGTCGGCGGCGGTGGCGAAGGTCGTGACGGTCGTCATCAGCCGTAGGTCGCCGTACGAGGAGCGCAGGTGCAGCGGGACCGCGAAGCCCAGGTGGTCGGCGCGGTTCTCCAACTCGGGTATGTAGGCGGTGAGTTCGTCCCGCAGCTCGGGCAGGTGGCCGAGGCGGGCCAGGATGTGCCGGGACCACTCGGCGAGATTGGCGATCCGCGGGGCCAGACCCCGCGGATGCAGTGCGAGCCGGTAGACGTTCGTGCACGGGCCGACGAGTTCCGGGGCCACGCCCTCGGTGAGCACGTCGAACGCCTCGTTCGCGGCGACCAGATCACCGCCGCGGTCCACGACCAGTGCCGGATACGGCAGGTGCCCGCGCAGGATGTGGTCGATCGCCGTACGCACCGGGGCCAGCTCGGGGCCGTCGAGGGAGCTCTCGGGGTAGGCGGGCGCGTACCCGGCCGCCAGCAGCAGCTCGTTGCGTTCGCGCAGCGGCAGTTCCAGCGAGTCCGCCAGGCGTACGACCATGGTGCGGCCGGGGACGGATCGGCCGGACTCGATGAAGCTCAGGTGGCGCTGTGTGGTGCCCGCCCGCAGGGCCAGGTCGAGCTGGCTGAGGTGACGGCTGGTCCGGTGGGCGCGCAGCGCGCGGGGGAAGTCCACGCGCCCGTTCTAGCGCCCGGAGCGGCGTTCCGGCCATTCCCCGGGGGGAATTGTCGCGCCGCGGCCCGGGCCGGAGCATCGTCGGCATGGACATCGGCGTACTCCTTCCGACCGGCACCGCGCAGTGGGGTCCGGGCGACGGCCCGCGTGAGCTGGTGGCCTTCGGCCGCCGGGCCGAGCGCCTGGGCTTCTCCTCCGTCTTCGTCAACGACTCCCTGGTGAGCCCGCGCATCGAGGCACTGACGATGCTCGCCGCGCTCGCCCCGGTGACCGAGACCGTGACACTGGGCACGGCGGCCCTGTTGCCGTTCCTGCGCCGGCCGGTGCAGACCGCGCAGACCCTGGCCTCCCTCGACCTGCTGTCCGGCGGCCGGCTCACCGTGGCCGTCGGCGCGGGGTTCCCCGGCCGCTTCGGACGGCCCCTGTACGACCTGTCCGAGGTGCCATGGGCACGCCGCTTCGCCCGGCTGGACGAGACCGTCGCGCTGTGGCGGGCCCTGTGGAGCGGCGCGGACTCCTTCCATGGCGAGATCCTCCGGTTCGACGGCCTCCCGCCGGCGACCGCGCCGCACCGTACCGGCGGGCCGCCGGTCTGGCTCGGCGGCGGAACCCCGGCGGCGCAGGACCGCACCGGCCGGCTGTACGACGGCTGGCTCCCGTATCCGCCCGACCCGGCCGACTACGCCTCCGGCCTGCTGAACGTGCGCACGGCGGCGGCCGGGGCGGGGCGCCCGGCGCAGGACGTCACGCCGGCGCTCTTCGTCTCCGTACGGGTCGACGAAGCCGGCGAGGACGGCGCCCGGCACGGCATGGAGGCGTACGCGCGGGCCGTCTACGGCATGCCGCTGTCGGAGCTGGAACGGATCCAGGCGGTCGTCGCCGGCTCCGCCGAGCAGGTGCATGCCCAGCTCACCCGGTTCGTCGAGGCCGGGGCCCGGCACCTCGTCGTCCGCCCGGGCGCCCTGGGCCTGGCCTCCCAGCGCGACCAGCTCGAACGGGTCGCCGGCCTGATCCCGGCGCTCACGGCGTCGGCTGCGGCCGCCGCGCCGCTGGTGCCGGGCGCCCAGCGGGGCACGGTGGCCTGAGCAGCACACTCCGCGCATGCTCCGGGCACTCACTTGCACCCTTCGGACGGCCCGTGGGGACAGCCAGGCCACTTTTCATCCCTACGGGTGAATCGACGGATGGATGTTCCGGACTCTTCCCGCTCCGTGCGGGGTGCTGAGCGACGCGGCCCCGACGCCACGACAGGGCCCGGCCGTACGGAGGACAGGGGGCGGGACGTATGGGTGTCTTCGCTCTGTGCGCGTGGCTGCTGACCGCCGGGTTCGGCGGATACCTCGCCACGGTGTGGGTGCGGTACGGCGGACTGCGGCAGCGCACGCCCGGTGTGACGCGGCTGCCGCTGTGGCTCGTGCTCGGGCACGTGGCCCTCGCCGTGGCCGGACTCGCCGCCTGGACCGCCTATGTGGTGGGAGGGGTGCGGAGTTCGGCCTGGGCCGCGTGCGCGGTCGTGCTGATCGTGGCCGCGTTCGGCTTCATGATGCCGCTGCGCCGGCTGCCCAGTTCCGGGCGCCACTCCCACGGGGACGCCACGGCCGAGCGGCACTTCCCGCTCACGGCCGTGGTCGCCCACGGCACGACCGCCGGTGCCACCGTGCTGCTGGTGCTCCTCGTCGTCCTGCACAAGACCTGACCGGTCGTGCCGCGGGGGGCGCGAGGGGGAGTCCGGAGCCCATGCCGATCACCGCGCCGCCCGAGGGCTCCTGGGGCCTGGTGGGACGACGGTTTCCGTGGTGTGCTGGTATCGGCGGGAAGGACCGAGAACAGACGCGGGGAAGCGGCCCGGAGCCGTGCACCGCGCAATCCGGATCCGCGAGAAGCGGGTGGCCCTTCCCGCCCTGTCGCGCTGCCGCCCTGTCGCCCCGGCTCCTCGCGCGCCCCGTCTCCCCGCCCGGCCGCACCACGTGTCCGGCGCCTGGGCGCAGTCCCTGGTGTCGTGTGCTCAGCCTCGTCCGCCGCTGAGGTTCCCCCACCGGGGGCCGATCTGCTTCCACTCCTCGTCCCACTCGGCCATGCGCCGCTTGATCAGCCGGCTGCGCACCACCCAGCCCGCGCCCCAGACCGCCGCGCCGGCCGAGGGGCCGACAAGGGCGCCGGTGAGGGCCGCCTGCAGATCGGCGGCAGCTCCGGTGACGGGCGCGGAGACCACGTGGCCCGCGCGGTTGGTCCACACGGTCACCTGGGACCCGGTGGGGGCGCCCGGAAGGACCTTCGCCCGGTCGGTGTGCACGGTGCCGTGTGCGTCGGTCCAGCGCACGGTGGCCCACACCCGCCCGTCGTCGTAGCCGGTCCCGGAGGCCGGGGTCCGCGCCGCACCGTCGGTGACCACGGCGGACACGGAGTGCACCTGGGCCTGCCGCGCGGAGAACGCCGCGCCGGCGGTCTGGGCCGCCACGAAACCGGCGGCGGCTCCGCCGAGAACGGCGAGCACCCAGGTCACGAGGACGATCCAGGCCTCGACGGCGTCGCTGTGCCGCCGCAGCGGATTGCGTCGCCAGCGCCACAGCCGTACCTGGGTGACCGTCGTGGGAGGTGTCCGGTTCATCCTCACCGCCTCCTCTCGCACACCGGCGGCTTCGCCGCACCCACTCCGCGTGTCCCTCGCCGGGCGGGCGGCGGGCGGGCCCGGGGCGGTCTCCCGGACCCGGCCGTCGAGTGTCACCACACCATCGTGCACCTCAATGCGGACCGAGGCGGGGTGAGTACGGAAGAGGCTCATGACGACTTCTCGCCCGTCCCCGCCGACCGGCGGAGTCGGGACGTCCGGCCCTGCCGCCGTGGGCCGAAGGACACTGGGTCGGACAAAGGGGGAGGGGTGACAGTGGGGATCAGGAGCGGCGCCGATTCCCCCGCGGTGTCGCTCCGCCCCCGGATTGCCGCCGCGCGGGCCCAGGCCTGTGAAGGCGGGGAGAGTCACACACCCGCGAAGAAGCCAGCCATGATCCGTAACGGCAAGCCGAAGCACCGGCGCATCGACCTCGACCCGGTCGAAGCGCTGCGGCTGCTGGACAGCGTGTCCCTGGGGCGGATCGTCTTCACGCGGCAGGCACTGCCCACCGTCCGCCCGGTCAATCACATCATCGACGACGGCGACATCGTGATCCGCACCCACGACGGCGCCGCGCTGACCGCGCACACGCAGCAGGGCGGAGGCGAGGGCGTGGTGGTCGCCTACGAGGCCGACGTGATCGACCCGGACACGCATCTCGGCTGGAGCGTGGTGGTCACCGGCTACGCCCGGCTCGTCACGGACCCCGCGGACCTGGCCCGGGTCCGGACGCTGCTCACCCCCTGGGCGCCGCAGGAGGGCGCGGACCAGGCCGTGCGCATCCGCCCCTCCCTGGTGACGGGCGTGCTCCTCACCGACACACCGGCCGTGCCCGCGACGGGCTCCGCGCGGCCGGCACCCTGGATGCCCGGGTCGTTGCGGTACGACGGCTAGGGCCTGGCGTCGAACTCCCTCCGGAGCCTTCGGCCGGGGCCCTGAGCACGCACCTGCGCCTAGGACGGTGTGAGCGGCAGGTCGTCGGTGTAGGCGTTCACGGGCTGGGCGATGGGGTGGGCGTCCCGGGCGTCGAGCGCGGCCTGCGCGGTCCTCGTGCCGAGGGTGCCCCGGGGGTGCCAGGTGCCGCTCACCGCGAGCCAGGTGTTCGCGGGCGGGGCCTCGGCGCCGTACACGCGGATCTTGACGGTCTGGGAGTCCGCCGCACAGCACGTGAAGATGATGCGGGTCAGGAACCAGCCGTCGCCGTCCTCGGCCGGGGTGACGAAGCCCGTGAGCTGGACGAGCCTGGTCCTGATGGCCCGGCTGGGGTCCTGTTGGACGCGCTTGGTGAAGTCGGTGAGGGTCAGGGGCAGCGGTGAGGTCGAGGGCAGCGGCGCGAATCCTTTCTGCACGGCGACCGGCTTGGCGTTCGAGCGTGCAGCGGTGTACGCGCCGAGGGCGGGCGGAGCGTAGCAGAGCAGGCTGATCGCCGGGAGGAACAGCAGCCAGGCGATGCGCGGGGCGCCGGAGTGGTCGTGGCCGTGTTCGTCCTCGGGGTCGTGGTCGTCTTGGGCGGCGTGCCCCGGTGCGCCCCGTGCGGCCGCCGTGGCCAGGCCGAGCAGCAGGAGGACCACGCCGGAGGCGATCAGCGGTGGCCGCAGACCGGCCTTGACGTAGCGCAGGTAGGTGTCGGTGAAGAGGGCCGTGTGCAGCAGGCCGATGCCGGTCAGGGTCAGCAGCAGGGTCTGGACCGGGCGTTTCACAGCAGCGCGCCTCCGATCAGCACGCTCGCGGCGACCGCCACAAGGGTGGTGGCCGTCGAGAACCGCCAGGCGAAGGCCCGTCCGAAGGTGCCCGCCTGAAGGGCGATCAGCTTCAGGTCGACCATCGGCCCGACGACCATGAACGCGAGCCGGGCGGCCGGGGAGAAACCGGTGAGCGAGGCGGCGACGAAGGCGTCGGCCTCCGAGCAGACCGCCAGCAGTACGGCGAGCCCGGCCAGGAAGAGCACCGAGAGCCAGGGTGAGCCGGAGAAGGCGTCGAGGACGGAGCGCGGCACCGCGACGTTGAAGGTGGCGGCGGCCATGGCGCCGAGGACGAGGAAGCCGCCGGCGTGCAGGAAGTCGTGCCGGAAGCCGAGCCGGAACTCGTGCAGGCGGCTGCGGCCGTGCCGGTGGCCGGTGTGCCGGTTTCTCAGCACCGGCCGCAGCCACTTCTCCTTGCCCAGCCAGAGCCAGAGCCAGCCCATCACGGCCGCCGTGGCGAGGGAGGCGAGCAGCCGGGCGGCGACCATCGCGGGGTCGCCGGGGAAGGCGACGGCGGTGGCGGTCAGCACGACGGGGTTGATGGCGGGCGCGGAGAGCAGGAAGGCGAAGGCGGCGGCCGGGGTGACCCCGCGCCGGATCAGGCTGTGGGCGACGGGCACGGAGGCGCACTCGCACCCGGGCAGCACCGCGCCCGCGGCGCCGGCGACGGGCACGGCGAGAGCGGGCCGCTTCGGCAGGACCCTCGTGAACAGGTCGGCCGGCACGAAGGCGTTGATCGCGCCGGACAGGGCGGTGCCGAGAAGCAGGAAGGGGAGTGCCTGGACGGTGATGGCGAGGCACACGGTGCGCCAGGCCTGGACGGCGGGCCGGTTCAGCCACTGGGGGCCGACGAGGACGAGCACGGCTAGGGCACCGAGCGCGATCACGAGGGCGGCAGCGAGCGGCCACGGCCGGATGCGCCGTACGGACGGCGAACCGACGGGGACGACGGTCACACCCTCGGCCGCGCCAACCAGTTCATCCGTTTTTTCCATGACCACTCCGGATGTCGGTGTCCGGCCGACGTTAAGCGAGGCGTGTGGTCCAGCCGCGCGTACACGCCGCCGCATGACCGAACCGGACGTGGCAATGCGTCCCATCGGCGGCGCCGGTGGCTCTTCTCACAATTCGCCATGAACAGGCCTGAAGGTGACCGCTGCCACGTCGCCGGGGGCACGGTTTGTCTACGTTCGACGCCATGCCGTCTTACCTTCTCCTCACCTTCGCGCGCACACGGGCCGGTGCCCTGCTGGCCTCGGCCGCGGCCCTCGCCTCCGTGGGCGCACTGCACCCGGCACCGGCCGCGGCCGCTTCGGCCCCCGCGCAGACCGCCTCTGCGCACGCCACGGCCGCCGTGCTCGACCTGGACGGAGCCGGCCGCACGCCGGTGCTGCACGGGCAGGACAGCGCGTACGACACCGCCAGCATCGTCAAGGTCGACATCCTCGCGGCGCTGCTGCTCCAGGCGCAGGACGCGGGACGCCGGCTCACCGCCGATGAGCGCGGCCACGCCGAGCCGATGATCCGGCGCAGCGACAACACGGCGGCCGACGCGCTCTGGCGGGAGATCGGCCAGGCCTCCGGGCTGGCGGCGGCCAACAAGCGGCTGGGGCTGACCTCGACCACGGGTGGGCCGGGCGTGAAGTGGGGGCTGACCCGGACCACCGCGAGCGACCAGATACGGCTGATGCGGGCCGTGTTCGACGGCGACACGGCGGCGCGGCCCGGCTCCACCGCGAAGTCCGCCCTCGGCGCGCAGTCCCGGACCTACATCCGCACCCTCATGGGCCAGGTCGTCCCCGAGCAGACCTGGGGCGTCTCGGCCGTCGGCGGCTCCGGCACCCCGCGGGCACTGAAGAACGGCTGGCTGCAGCGCAACACCTCCGGCCTCTGGGACGTGAACAGTGTCGGCCAGGTCACCGTGAAGGGCCACCGCTGCCTCGTGGCGGTGCTGTCGAACGGCAGCGCCTCGATGAGTGACGGGATCTCCCTGGTCGAGCGGACGGCGCGCTCGGCGGTCGCCTGACGCCTCAGCGGTCCCCCGGGCGCCGGGGCCGGACGACGGCGGTGACCGTGAGCGAGACGAGCGCGGCCAGGCAGAGCCAGGCGAAGGTGTCGCCGATGCGGTCGTAGACCGTGATGACGCCGCGCACGGGAACGTAGGCCACCATGGTCTGCCGGTCGGTCGCGAAGTAGTCCGAGGTGGCGAGTACATGTCCCTCGGCGTCGTAGGCGGCCGAGAACCCTTCCGCGTCCTGCCGGATCAGGGCGTAGCCGTTCTCGACGGCGCGCAGGCCCGCCTTGTCGGTGTGCGCGGCGCCGTACTCCTTCCAGTCGTGCGAGGGGACCAGCATGATGTCGGCCCGGGTGCGCATCAGGGCCGGGAAGTCGGCGTCGTAGCAGATGACGTTGGCGAGGCGGCCGTACGGTGTGCGGACGACGGGGACATGGCCGTCGCCGGGCTTGAAGCGCTCGGAACCGGGGATGGGATGGGCCTTCTGGTAGGTCCAGAGCACCTTGCCACGGGGGTCGATGAGCAGGGCCTCGTCGCGCCCGTAGGCGGGCGGGGTGGTGCTGTAGACGCGGACTCCGATCTCCAGGTAGACGCCCGAGCGGCGGGCCTGCCGCTGTGCGGCGGCGATGGCGGCGGCCTCGTCCGGCTCCCGGGTCCGGACGGCGTTCTCCGGCCAGATCACGATCTTCGCACCGGCGGCGGCCTCGCGGCGGGTGGCCGCGAGCAGGTCGTCCTCGACCGCGGTCATCGCGGGCCGCACCGCGGCGGCGGGGGCGGCGGCCACTCCGCCCGGCCCGTTGCCGAACCGGGCGAGCGTGGCCTTGAGCGTGTCGGTGGCGCCGCGAGCGGGGGTGACGCCGGCGATGCGTACGGTCGCGCCCTGCGGCGGGAAGAAGGCCGGGCGGGCACCGCCGGCGAGCAGCACACCGAGCAGGACGGCCGTGCAGACCAGGCCGCCGCGCCAAGAGGCGTGCTCCCAGAGGCGGTTGACGGTGCTCGCGACGTAGGCGATCAGGAAGCCGATGCCCCACGGGCCGGTCACCGAGACGACCTGGAGGAGCGGGAGGTCTCCGTGCTGGGTGACGGCGAGGGAGCCGTACGCCGTGCCGAACGGGGACACCTGGGTGATCAGGAACTCCACGGCGGCCACACCGGCCGGGAAGACGAGGGACGCGGCCGCCGGGTGCAGGCGGACCCGCACCAGCCGGTCGGCGACGAACGGCAGTGTCTGCAGGGCGGCCAGGGCGAGGGCCCCCGCGAGCACCACGGGGTTGAACCCGATCGCCGACTCCTGGATCCAGAAGACGGCCGCCGCGAGGTGCGCCGCCCAGGTCCACAGTGCGCCCGTCCAGGCACGGCACAGGCGGGTGAAGCGCAGCAGCAGGACGGGGAAGATCCAGGCGGCGGCAGCGATGTCCCACCGGCCGCCGACCGCGAAGAGCATCGCGGCGGTGGCGAGCGGCAGCAGGGGCCAGGCACGCTTGCGGGAAGGTGCTCGCCGTCGGGGCTGGTCCGTCGTCGGCCGGGGCGGGGGCTGTACGGCTGTGTTCGACATGTCCGGGACGCTAGGGCGGGCCGGCCCGGCGGCGCCTCGGGCCCGATGCCGATCCTGGGAGGTGCCGGCGCACCTTTCGATGCGCGCCCTGCGGAGGATCCGCCGCGCTCGCGTGTCGTCTAGCCTGACGGACCGAGATGAGCGCCCAGATGATCGCCCTGCCCCGGGCCGTACAACGCGGGCTCGCCGACCGGCCGCGACTGACCGACGCCGTGTGGGTCGGCGGGCTCACCCTGTTCGACATGGCCACGGTGCTGGACCGAACGCCCGCGCCGCCCGCCTGGGGCGTGGCGCTGTGGGGCGCGCAGACCGTGCCGCTGCTGTGGCGGCGGACGGCGCCGCGTGCCGTGCTCGTCGCGATGACCGTCCTGTACGTGCTGTTCCAGGCGCTCGGCCCGATCCCGTCGAAGGTGCCCGGACCGTTCCTGCTGATGCTCGGTGTCTATGCCGTGGCCCGGTACACGCCCGCCGCGGGGAGTGTGCCACTGACCCTGCTCAGCCTCGCCTCGGCCGCCGTCACGGACGCACTGACCGGGCACTGGGAGCCGCCGCGGCTCGGTTCGCTGGAGCCCATCAGCCTCACGACGTTCGGGTTCTTCTTCGCCCTGGCCTGGCTGCTGGGGTACGGGCGGCGCCGGATCGACGCCGACGCGGCCCGGCTGCGCGAGCTGAACCGGCGGCTCGCGGCCGAGCGGGAACTCAACGCGCGCCAGGCCGTGCTCACCGAGCGCGCCCGTATCGCCCGCGATCTCCACGACGTCGTCGCCCATCACGTCAGCGCCATCGCCCTCCAGGCGCGGGCCGCCGAGGACGTGCTCACCTCCGGGCCGCTCCAGCCCGAGGAGGCCGCGCACGGGGTCGGGGTCATCGCTCGGACCGCCGACACGGCGCTCGCAGAGATGCGACGGCTGCTGGGGCTGCTGTCCTTCGGCGAACGGGAACTCGCGCCCGAGCCGTCCCTCGCCCGTCTCGACCGGCTCGTGGGTGTCGCGGCCTCCGCGGGGTGCCGGGTCACCTGCGCCGTCGAGGTGGACGGACCGACGGCGCCGCCCGCCGGGATGCAGGTCTCGGCCTACCGGATCGTCCAGGAGGCGCTGACGAACGTGGTCAAGCACGCCGGTCCGGTCGCCGTACGGATCGCCGTGCGCGGTGACGACGCCCGCCTCGCGGTCGAGGTCGAGAACGACCCGCCGGTCGCGGGCCACCGGCCGGTGCCCGGCGCCGGGCGGGGGCTCGTCGGGATGCGGGAGCGTGTCGCGGCCTTCGACGGCGAGCTGGACGCCGGTCGGCGCCCGGACGGCGGCTGGCGACTGCGTGCGGTGCTGTCCGCGCGGGCGGCCGACGCGGCCCGGTCTCATGCGGCACAGGGGGACCGATGACCGTACGCGTGCTGGTGGTCGACGACCAGGAGATCGTGCGGACCGCGCTGCGGCTCGTCATCGACCGGCGCGAGGGGCTGTCGGTCGTCGGTGAGGCGGGCGACGGCGAGGAGGCGGTCGCCCTGGCCGTGGCGCTCCGTCCGGACGTGGTGCTGATGGACGTCCGCATGCCGGGCACGACCGGTGTGGAGGCGACCCGGCGGATCGTGCGGGAGTGGCCGGGTCCGGGGCCGGTGCCGCGCGTGCTGGTGCTGACCACCTTCGACCTGGACGAATACGTTCACGCGGCCCTGCGTGCCGGGGCCGTGGGCTTCCTGCTGAAGAACAGCCGGCCCGAACAGCTCGCCGAGGCCCTCCGCGCGGCGGCCGACGGCGAGTCCGTCCTCGCCCCGACCGTCACCCGGCGCCTCATCGACACCGTCACCGCGCTGCCGCCCGCGCTTCTGCCGGCGGCACCCGTGCCCGTACCGGCGGACGTCTCGCTGACCGAGCGGGAGATCCAGGTCCTGGTGCTTCTCGCGCGTGGCCTGTCCAACGCCAGGATCGCCGCGGACCTGGGTCTGAGCGAGGCGACGGTGAAGAGCCGGGTCAACCGCATCCTGACCAGGCTGGGCCTGGAGAACCGGGTCCAGGCGGCCCTGTACGCCCATCGGGCGGGTCTCGCCTGACGTCCACTGGTTCACATCACTCCCCCTCCCTGTGACGCGCCTGTGACAGTCGGCGGACACGGTCATGACGTCCTGCGAGCAATCTGAAGAAACAAGGGCAAATCGCCCTAAACGGCCAGATCCCTCGCCGGAGGACAGCACCATGAGCGCCACTCTCGCCACGCCGCACACCGAAGCCCCCGCCCCCGCGCTGGCTCCGCGCGAGCGGGAGACGCTCCGGCACATCGCCGCCGGCCGCACCTATCTCCAGACCGCCCGCCACATGGGACTGTCCACCCACACCGTGGACGCCTACCTGCGCCGCATCCGCGCCAAGCTCAACATCACCAACACCGCCGAGCTGACCCGTATGGCCATCGCCCTGGGCCTGTGACCCGCGCCGGACGCGTGGGGGGTGGCGGAGGGAGCAGCAGCCCACGGGGGGAGGATCCGTGGGCTGCTCCGCCGGGCGGCGATGACGCGTGGGCCCGTCTCCGTCGCGGCCGGTCAGCCGTCGGTTCCGGTCAGCCGTCGGTTCCGGTCAGCCGACGGTCAGGGAGAACGGTCCGGCCAGGACCGAGTAGCCGTCGTCGGCGAGGTAGTACACGTCGTACTTGCCCGCCCCACTCAGTTTGCCCGTGGGGAAGGTCAGGGCGCCGCTGGCGTTCGGGGCGTAGGACCAGGCGAGCGAGGACTGCTTGCCCGGGGTGACGCCGGCCGGGTAGATGCCGATCCAGTTCTTGGCGTTCACCTGGGCCGCCGACGGCACCGAGTAGCGGAAGGTGACGTTGCCGCCGTCGGAGACCGCGTTCAGGTCACCGGTGAGCGTCGGCGTACTCGCGGTGGACGGGGCGAACGCGGCGTTGAGCGGTGTCGCGTACGTGTCATTGGCCGTGAGACCGGGCAGGCCGAGGGCGTCTTCGACGGTGCGGCCGATGCCGTAGTGGTCGTAGTGCAGCGGGCTGCTGGTGCCGGCCGGGACGGTGCCCTGGGAGCCGACGACCGTGGTGACCACGTGGTTGTAGGCCTCGCCCTCGCTCTCGTCCCAGGTGAGGATCAGCAGCGAGCGCTCCTGCGTCCAGGCCGGGGAGGCGAGGACCGGGGCGAGGGTCTGCTTCAGCCAGCCGTCCTGGGTCTTCAGGCTGGTGGCGTTGCCGTTGCCGGAGGCCTCGCCGTCGTAGTAGTCGTCGGCGGCGATCCAGGAGAAGTCCGGGGTGGTCGAGGCCGACTTCAGGTCGGTGGTCAGCTGCGCGGTGTCGAACAGGTGGGCCGCGCAGCGGGAGGCGTTGCCGCTGATGTCGGTGTAGTTGATGAAGGGCGCGTCGTCGGGCTGGTAGTAACTGTCGTTGTTGTTCTTGGTGTTGCAGGGGGTGCCCATGCCCTGCTCGTAGGCCTTCCAGGTCTTGCCGGCCGACTCCAGGGTGTCGCCGAGGTTGCGCTGGGGCGAGTTGATGTTGGGGAAGTAGGTGGCTCCCTTGGTGTAGGTGTCGCCGCCGGCTATGGCGAGGTAGTTCTCGTCGCTCGGGTGGTAGACGCCGTGGGAGTCGGTGAGCGTGGCGCCCTGGGCCATCAGACTGTGCATGTACGGCGTGTCCGCCGGGTCGTTCATGACCTCGGAGTAGTCCGTGTTCTCCATCATGACCACGAAGACGTGGTCATAGCCGGGGACCTTGGAGACCGGCGGGGCGAGCGGGGCGGGGGCGGTGACCGGGGTGTCCAGCGTGAGGGAGAGGTTGTCGAGGTAGCCCGTCTCGCTGCTCGTCGACAGGAACTGCACCTCGACCTGGATGGAGCGGGTGCCGGCCGGGACCGCGCCGGTGGCGGTGCGCGAGAGGAACTTGGTGGCGAGACCCCGGTCGCTCGCGGACACCGTGGGCAGTTGGGCGGCCGAGCCGACGGGACGGCCGTTCGCGTCGTGGAAGTGCAGGCTGACGGCGACATGGCCGCTGTAGGTGGTCCAGCCTCCGAGCCAGCCGGAGAGGTTGTAGTGCACTCCCCCGCCGTCGATGGCCGAGGCGGCCGAGGAGACGTCGACGGTCTGCGTCATCGCTCCGTCGCCGAAGTTGCCGGGCCCGAAGAACGCCTTGCCCGGGGTCTTGCCGTCGCTCGGCAGCCCGAAGGAGGCGACGCTGTGGCACATGACGTTCAGGCCGCCGGCCTCGGTGGTCCAGCCGGGGACCGTGGTGGCGGCCGACCAGTCGTCGGTGCAGTAACCGCCGCTCTCCGCATCGCCGTTGACGATCAGGTTGCCGCTGTCGGTGGCCGCCCGGGCGGGGGCGGGCGCGACGACGACCAGTGCGCCGAAGAGGGCGAGTATCCCGCCGAGGGATCTCGAGCGCAGACGCATACGTAGTACCTCATCCCGTTGTGAGGATGCCGTGAGGGTGATGCCCGCACGGCCTGACTGTGCGCAACGAACGGGACATGAGTAGTGGTCCTGCCTGTCGAGCGGAAGAACCACGACCAAACTTGACCAGACAAGTTCGCGGCGCACGCAGCCCGGCCGGGTGTGGGAGGGCGGCGGGCTTTTCGGTCGCCGCGGAAGGGGCACGTGGCTGGGGTAGGACTTCCGAGCGGAGGGCGGTATCACCATGACCGAGTACGAATGGTCCCGCGCGATGCCCGCACAGCCCGAGCAGGTCTTCGACCAGGCCGCCAACCTCGGCCAGCTCGACGCATGGCTTCCGCACGAGCTGCATGTGGAGGCCGAGGAGCCGCCGTCCGTCACGGTGCACGAGGACCGCTCCGGGCAGGACATGGCCGCCCTGCTGCGGGCCGAGCCCGACCAGATGCGACTGGAGTGGGGCACGCGGGAGCAGGACAGCTACACCGGCTGGCTGCAGGTGTCCGGCATCGGCAGCGGCGCCAGCGAGGTGACCGTGCACCTGTCGTTCTTCGACCCCGGTCACGACCCCGGCGAGGAGGCGGTGTTCAACGCCCTGGACGGCAGCCTGCGGCGACTGGAGGACCAGGTGCGCATGCGTGTCGAAAACGCGGCCGGCTGAGGCGCCGGACCCGCTGCGGGACCCTTTGTCCGCCTTCGGGAAGTGCCGGGGAGCCGGGGGCTGGAGGTGATCGTTCCGGCGTGCCCCGGCCGCCGGTCAGATGCCGGACCCGAACGTCTGGGTCGTGTAGGCGCACTCCGTGTAGATGTAGCCGGCCGCAGCTCGGCCGTGTCGGAGGCCGGGGTCGCGGTGCTGCTGCCGTTCGGCTCGTGCACGAAGTAGGTGGTGCCCGCCGGGAGGCTGATGGTGCGCTGCGGGTAGTGCCTGCCGCTGTCGCTGCACGGCCTGAACCCGGTCATCACGGTGTCGGCGAGGGTGTACGCCTTGCAGTCGCCGCAGCTCCTGAGGGTGAAGCTGCCGGTGACCGGGCCGGTGTAGAGCACCGTGATGTCGTACGGGCTGTCGTTCTTCACCGTGACGGAGATACTGCCGCCGGAGGCGGTGGTGGGCAGCTTCTCGCCGGCCTTCGGGAGCGTCTGGGCGACCTCGAAGTCGCCGTCCATGTACTGGTCGGCTCCGCAGGCGTACTCCCCCGCGGCGCCGCTGCGCCCGGCGCGCTCGGCGGCCCTGGCGAGCGTGCCGTCCGCGTCGCCCGAGGACCTGGACAGTCCGCCGATCCGGGTGTCCAGGTCGCGCAACTGCGCCACGGCGGTGCAGGGTTGGCTTCCGCCGACGGCCTTCTCCGCCCGGTGCACGGCCGCCTCCACGGCGGGCGGGACCTTGGTCGCCGCCGCGGACCGGGGGAAGGTGTTCAGCAGGTCGCCGAAGCGTGCGTCCCAGTCCGTCCCGCCGGTCGTGAGGCCCTGGGCCCCGCACTCGTACAGGGAGGTCGCGAGCCGGTCGTCCGGCCGGCGGGCCGGCGATCCGAGCCGGCCCTCCGGCATGGCGCCGGGCACGGTGCGCGGGTACTTCAGCGGCTCGATGGCGTCGCAGTACTCCTGGTGGCCGTAGGCCGCGCCGACGGTCGTGCAGTACGTCCGCAGGCTGCCGGGGAGCCGCCGGGCCACGCGCGAGCCGGAGTGGTGCTCGGCGAGGTCGCGGTAGACCTCCAGCGCCGACCGGTAGCCCGACTCGGCGGAGGTGAACGACCTGCGGCCGCTCGTGGCCACCAGGTGGTCGGCCTTGTCGAGGCGGTCGAGGAGCGCCTGTTCCACGGCCTCGTCGTGGGCGTCCCGGTACCAGAGCGCGCCACCCGCCGGTACGGCGAGCAGCAGCACGCCCAGCAGCAGGGCGAGCGGCGCTCTGGCGGCCAGGCGAGCCGGGTGCGCAGTCCGGCGCGGGCGCCGTGGAGCGCGGCGAGCAGCAGGAGTACGGCGAAGCCGACGAGGGCGGCGCCCGGGATGCCGTCGGCGTCGGCGGGTACGGCAACGAGCAGCGGCACGGCGGTCGCCGTCCAGCACAGGGCCATGAGCACCCAGCGCCGCAGCAGCGCGTACCCGAGGCCGAGACCGCTGAGGTTGAGCAGGGCGACCGCGGCGGCGCGCCAGGCGTCCGGGGGTGCGGGTGGCGGGCTCGACGGCATGGACGGCAGCGGCGGCCCCCCGACTCCCTGGCTCGGACCGTACGGACTTCCGGACATGCCCAGTTCATTGAGAGTTGAACGGGTCATGCATGAGGCGCACCACGTCCATCCCTACATATTCCTTATTTGCCTCATGCCCTATTTGTCCGACTATCCTGGGCGGCCTTGCCCGGCCGACGGCATCCGACGGGCAAGGGACGGCGAGGCATGCACAGATCACGGCTGCCCGCGCTCATGGCGCGGATCGCACGGGCCGGCGGCGCCGAGGCCGCGCGTGCGACCGTCGCGGCAGGCCTGACCTGGCAGACCTGCGCGAGACTGCTGCACATCCCCGACCCCTACGCGGGCGCCGTCGCCGCTGTCCTCATCGTCGAGACGACGGTGGCGGCCACAGTCTCCGCCGCCACCCGCTACGCCGCAGGATGCCTGATGGGTGTCCTCCTCGCCGTGCCAGGTGCGCTGTACGCCGACCCCGGCATCGCGGGCCTGGCGGTCGTCGTCTTCGCCTCCGTGCTGCTGGCGCGGCACGGATCCCTCGGTCACCACGGCCTGCACGTCCCGACGACCGCGCTGATCGCCTTCGCCCTGGTCCGTGGCCGGCACCCCGATGAGCTGGCCGCCCATCTCGCGGAGATGGTGCTGGGCCTCGCCTTCGGGCTGGCGTGCAGCGTGCTGCTGTTTCCCGCCGTCCGCGTGCGCTCCGCCGAGCGGGCGCTGGAGGAGCTGCGCCTGCTGGTCGCCCGTTCTCTCGACGGCCTGGCCGATGCGGTCGTACGGCAGGAGCGGCCGCGGACCGTACTCGGCCCGGGCTGGGAGGACGACCTCGGCAGGGCGCTGACCCGCGCCCGCACCGCCGTGGGCGAAGCGCACGAGAGCCTGCGCTGGAACGTCCGGCCGACGGCCCGGCGCCGTCGCTGGCACCTGGACGACCGGGTGCTGGGCACGCTGACGGACGTGGCCGGGCAGGTGACCGCGACGGGCCGGCTCCTCGATGCCCACCCGGCCGCGGCCGAGGGCTCCCGTTCCGGCACCGCCTTCACGCAGCCGTACGCCCGCCTGCTGCGCACGACCGCCCTGGGCGCCTACCCGTGCCGGGGCGGCCGGCCGCACCCCGCCCTGCCCGCCGCACGCCAGGCCCTCGCCCGGCTCGGCGCCCCCGGCTGCGGTCGCCCGGACGGGGCCGCCACGGACCGGCGTCTCCTGCGCCCCCTGGAGTCGGCCCGGACGTGCCTGTCGGCGCCCGCGCCCGCTCCGCCCGCCCGATCCCGCCGGCTCCTCGACCCGCTACGGACCTCACCGCGACGATGACCTCTCACACCAGCGATCTTCAGGACACCGCCACCGGGCACACCGCCGAACCCGCGCACCGGCAGCCGACGCGCCGCCCGCCGGCGCCCTGGAGCCGCCGCGGCGGCTCCCGCGCGCTCCTGGGCGCGGCCCCGGTGCTGCTCATGGTGGTCGTCGCCCTCGCCGATCTGCTCACGCCCGAATGGCTGCACGTCTCACCGGTGATGGCCGCCGTCCCGGTGCTGGCCGCCGTGCTGCTCCCGTGCCGCGCGACGGCGGCGCTCGGCTGCGCCGCGCTGGTGATCACGGCGCTGCTCCAGTGGAACGCCGGCAGCTACGGACACCCGGACGCGGGTGTCACCCTCGGCAGCCTGTTCGTGGTCGGACTCACCTCGCTGGCCGCGTGCTCCCTGCGGCAGCGCCGGGAACGGCAGCTGAGCCGGGTCCGCTCCGTCGCCGAGACCGCGCAGCGCGCCCTGATGCACCCCCTCCCCCACCGCATCGGCTCGCTCGCGCTGAGCGGTGTGTACCTGCCGGCCGAGTCGGAGGCGCACATCGGCGGCGACTTCTACGAGGCGCTGCCCACGCCGTACGGCACCCGGCTCGTGATCGGCGACGTACGGGGCAAGGGTCTGGAGGCCGTCGGCGCCTCGGCCACCCTGCTCGGCGCGTTCCGGGAACTCGCCTACCAGGAGCCCTCGTTGACGAAGGTGGCGGAGCAACTGGACGAACGGGCGTGCCGGCACATCGCCGCGCTGGACGGCACACCGGAGGGCGGCAGGTCCAGTGGCCCCGGCACGGGCGCCCTGTTCACGGAGCGGTTCGCGACGGCACTCCTGGTGGAGTTCCCGCCCGGCGAGCCCGTGGCCCGGATCGTGCACTGCGGCCACCCGGAGCCGTACGTCGTCCACGCCGGCGAGGTACGGCCCTACGAGACCGGCCAGCCGGGCGCGCCGCTCGGTCTCGGTGACCTGCTGGCCGTGCGACCCGTGGCCCGGACCGTGCCGTTCGTGCCGGGCGACCGTCTCGTGCTGTACACCGACGGGTTCATCGAGGCCCGCGACCGGCGTGGCCGCTTCCACGACCTGGCCGCACGCGTGCGCACGCACGCCGGCCGGCCGCTGGAGGCGATGGTGGCCGCCCTCCGCCGCGACCTGCTGCACCACGTCCGCGGCGACCTCGGCGACGACTCGGCCCTGGTCGCCCTGGAGCGGCTGCCGTAAGGCCCGCCGGCGCGAGGAACAGGCCCGGGAAGCCGGCGCTGTGGAACACCCGCGCCGTGCCTCGGGCTCACGCGACGGACGTGACGGGACAGGGAAGCCTCCCCTGAGCGCCCTCGTGCGCAGGCTTCCCGAAGCTCCATGGCCCCATCGCGCCGATGAGCCCTCTCGGGCACTCGTCATCCCCCGCGCGGCGCAATCGGCGTGCGCCGGAGGGGCGAGGGTCCGTGACCGGTGTGACGGTGGTGGAAGGAGTGCGCGCAGGAGAGCCCTGCGATGAGGAGGCGGCATGTCCGAGGGAACCGGCGGGGGCGGAGCGGCGAGCCCCGCCGTGCTGGACGGCCATGGCGCCGAGGTGCCGTACGGCCGGGCCGACGGCGCCTTCGCGGAAGTCGGTGCGGTCGCGGACGCCGTGCTCTACGAGGGGTACCTGCTCTACCCGTACCGCCGCTCCTCGCCGAAGAACCGGGTCCGCTGGCAGTTCGGCGTGCTGCTGCCCCGCGACTGGGTGGAGCGGGACGGGCCGGTCACGCCGGGGATCTCCGGCTCCGCGGACTCCTGGTACCAGCAGACCGAGTGTCTGCTGCGAACACCGCGCGCCGACGCGGTCGTACGAGTGCGGGTGCGTTTCCTCCAGATGCAGGACAAGCAGATCGAGACGGCCGGCCCGGACGGACGGTACCGCCCGGTCGAGTCGTTGCGGACGGCCGACGGTGCCGTGCACCTGTCCTTCGAGGAGGCGGTGCCGTGCGAGACCGAACTGGTGCTGCCACTGGGGGAGTTGCTGCTCGGCGGCCGTACGGCCCTGGTGGGTGCGGCCGCCGGCACGGACGCCGAGGCACTGCCGGACGGGTCCGGGCGGACGGTACGGCGGCGCGGGGAGGTGCGGGCCGTGACGACGGTCGTGGCCGAACCGCTCGCGCCGGAGCTGTACCGGTTGCGGGTGCGCACCGAGAACACCGGCGAGGCGACGGACCGGCACGCCCCGCGCACCGAGGCTCTGCGCCAGGCGCTTCTCGCCACGCACACCCTCGTCGGCGGGGACGGCCTGGAGTTCGCCTCGCTGATCGATCCCCCCGGCGGTCTGGCGCGGCACTCGCGGGGCTGCCGGAACGCGTTCACGTTCCCCGTGCTCGCCGGCCCGCCTCAGCAGGGCACGACGGGCGCCGTCCTGCTCTCCGCACCGATCATCCTTCCGGACTGGCCCCAGGTGGCGCCGGAGAGCCCGGGCGATCTGCACGACGCGGCGGAGATCGACGAGATCCTCACCCTGCGCACGATGCTGCTGACCGACGAGGAGAAGGCCGAGGCGCGGGCCACCGATCCACGGGCGGCGGAGATCCTCGACCGGGTCGAGACCATGCCCCCGGAGGTCTTCGCCCGGCTGCACGGCGCCGTCCGGTCCCTGAACCCGGCCCCGGCCCGGTCCGGCGCGGAGCGGCCCGCCTGGTGGCAGGAGGGCGGCGGCGAAGGCCTGTCCCCGGCGACCGACACGGTGTCCGTGGACGGCGTGCCCGTCGGCGGCGGCAGCCGGGTCCGGCTGCGTCCGCGCGTCCGGGGCGCCGACGCCCAGGACATGTTCCTGGCGGGACGGACCGCGCAGGTCGCCGCCGTCTTCCACGACGTGGACGGCAGTGTGCACCTGGCCGTCACCGTGGACGACGATCCCGCGGCCGAACTGCACGGCTGGTACGGCCGTTTCCACTACTTCCGCCCCGACGAGCTCGAGCCGCTCACCCCCGCGGACGTGCCCGGTCCGGGGCCGGTGCGATCACCCCGGCCGCAGTCGCCGCGGCCCCCCGAGCGTCCGGCCCACCGGCCGGAGGAGGGACGGTGCGGTGGATACCCCTGAGGCACCGCGGCACGACCACCCGGCGGTCGAGCGGTTCGTCCGCGATCACGCCGCCGCCGGGCGCCCCCAGGCCCGGACCCCCGTGGTCCCGGCCGTCCCCTACGACCGATTCCCAGACCGGCAACGACGGAGGCCGCAGCGATGACCCCACAGAGCGGTACCACCGATGTCCGCGGCGAGCCCAGCGGGGCCGAGGCGCGGAAGGGATTCGACGAGATCACCATCCTCTGGATCTCGGAGGGCATGAGCTGCGACGGCGACACCGTGTCGCTGACCGCGGCCGGCCAGCCGTCCATCGAGGACGTCGTGCTGGGCCTCATCCCGGGCCTGCCGAAGGTCAACCTCGTCAACAAGGTGCTCTCACCGAGCCTGGGCGGCGAGGACTTCCTCGCTCCGTACCGTGCCGCGGCGCGGGGCGAACTGGAGCCGTTCATCCTCGTCATCGAGGGTTCCGTCCCGAACCAGAACATCATTCAGGGCGACGGCTACTGGACGTCGTTCGGCAACGACCCCGACACCGGCGAGCCGCAGACCCTCAACTGGTGGATCGACCAGCTCGCGCCCAAGGCCTGGGCGGTCGTGGCCGCCGGGACCTGTGCCACGTTCGGCGGCATCCACGCCATGGCCGGCAACCCGACCGGCTGCATGGGCCTCGCGGACTACCTGGGCTGGGAGTTCAAGGCGCGGTCGGGGCTGCCGGTCGTCAACGTGCCCGGCTGCCCCATCCAGCCGGAGAACTTCATGGAGACCCTCGTCTGGGTGCTCCAGCACGCGGCCGGTGCCGCTCCCCCGCCTCCGCTGGACCACATGCTGCGCCCGCAGTGGTTGTTCGGGAAGACCGTGCACGAGGGCTGCGACCGGGCCGCGTACTACGAGCAGGCCGACTTCTCCAAGGACTACAACTCCCCCAAGTGCCAGGTGAAGGTCGGCTGCTGGGGCCCGGTCGTCAACTGCAACGTGCCCAAGCGCGGCTGGATGGCCGGCATCGGCGGCTGCCCGAACGTCGGCGGGATCTGCATCGGCTGCACGATGCCCAGCTTCCCCGACGCCTTCATGCCGTTCATGGACGAACCCCCGGGCGGCACGCTGTCGACGATGCTCGTCAGGCCGTACGGAGCGGTCGTCCGCCGGCTGCGCGGCCTGACCAACGACGTGGTGAACCACGAGCCCAAGTGGCGCCACAACAAGCGCAAGCTGACCAGCGGTTACGACCCGCACTGGCGTGCCTGACGCCGTCCGGCCCCGTCCCGCCACCGATCCGCCCGACCCCGACAGCGAGGACCAGTACCGCAGATGACCACCACCGAGTCCCGGCCCACGGAGCGCAAACCCGCCCAGATCGTCGACATGTCCTGGGATCCGATCACCCGGATCATCGGCAACCTGGGCATCTACACGAAGATCGACTTCGCCAATCAGGAGGTCGTCGAGTGCCACAGCACCTCGTCGCTCTTCCGCGGCTATTCGGTGTTCATGAAGGGAAAGGACCCGCGTGACGCCGGTTTCATCACCTCGCGCATCTGCGGGATCTGCGGCGACAACCACACCACCTGCTCCAACTACGCCCAGCAGATGGCCTACGGCGTCAAGCCGCCGAAGCTGGCGGAGCACATCACCAACCTCGGCGAGGCGGCGGAGTACATCTTCGACCACACGATCTTCCAGGACAACCTGGTCTTCGTGGACTTCTGCGAGGCCATGGTCAAGGCCACCAACCCCGGTGTCCTGGCCCGCGCCGAGCGCACCGACGCACCGCGCGGGGACACCCACGGGTACCGCACGATCGCCGACATCATGAAGGCCTTCAACCCCTTCGAGGGCGAGGTCTACAAGGAGGCGCTGAAGGTCAGCCGGATCACCCGGGAGATGTTCTGCCTGATGGAGGGGCGGCATGTGCACCCCTCCACGATGTACCCGGGCGGCGTCGGCACGATGCCGCAGCCGAACACCTTCACGGACTACCTCAGCCGCCTGATGCGCGTCATCGACTTCATCAAGAAGGCGGTGGCGATGAACGACGACGTCTTCGACTTCTTCTACGAGGCCCTGCCCGGCTACGAGGAGGTCGGCAAGCGCCGCATCCTGCTGGGCTGCTGGGGCGCCTTCCAGAACCCGGACGTCGTGGACTACCGCTACGCGACGATGAACGAGTGGGGCCGGGCGATGTACGTCACCCCCGGCGTCGTCGTGGACGGCAAGCTGGTCACCAACAACCTGATCGACATCAACCTCGGGCTGCGCGTCATGCTGGGCAGCTCCTTCTACGAGGACTGGGTGAACGAGGACCCGTTCGTCACCCACGACCCGCTCGGCAACCCCGTCGACATGCGCCACCCGTGGAACCAGACGACCGTCCCGGTGCCGCAGAAGCGGGACTTCGACGGCAACTACAGCTGGGTGATGAGCCCGCGCTGGTACCACCCCGACACCGGTGAGCATCTGGCGCTCGACACCGGAGGCGGCCCGCTGGCCCGGCTGTGGTCCACCGCGCTCAGCGGCCTGGTCGACACGCCGTACGTCAAGGCGACCGGCGGCGGCGTCCGCATCACCCTGCCCAAGGGCGAGAAGCTGCCGGAGACGACCCTGGAGTGGCGCATCCCGAAGTGGAGCAACACCCTCGAACGGGACCGTGCCCGGCCGTACTTCATCGCCTACGCCGCCGCCATGGCCCTGCAGTTCCTGGAGGAGGCCATGGGCATGCTCAGGAGCGGCGACACGAAGGTGTTCGAGAACTTCGAGGTGCCCGACGAGTCGATCGGCTGCGGCTTCCACGAGGCGGTGCGCGGGGTCCTCTCCCACCACCTGGTGATCCGGGACAAGAAGATCGCCAACTACCACCCGTACCCGCCGACCCCGTGGAACGCCAGCCCCCGCGACAGCTACGGCACCCCGGGCCCGTACGAGGACGCCGTCCAGGGCCAGCCGATCTTCGAGGAGAACGGGCCCGACGACTTCAAGGGCGTCGACATCATGCGCACCGTGCGCAGCTTCGACCCCTGTCTGCCGTGCGGCGTCCACATGTACGTGGGCAAGGGCAAGACCCTGACCACCGTGCACTCGCCCACGTACGGGGCGAACCATGGCTGACACCGCCGTAAGGCTCCCGGACGCGGCGGTGGAGGCGCGGCTCGCCCGGCTCGACGAGGTGCTGGCCGGGCTGGAGTCCGCGCCCGGCCCGGCGCTCGAGGCGGTGCGGCTGCTGACCGAGGTCTACGGCGAGGCGCTCGCCCGCGTGCTGGACGACGCGGACGAGCGGCTGTGGGAGCGGCTCGCCGACGACGACCTGCTCGGGCATCTCCTGGTCCTGCACGAGATCCATCCGGAGTCCCCGGAGCGCAGGGCCGCCCGCGCGGTGGAGAAGCTGCGGCCGGCGGTGCGCGAGCGCGGCGGCGACCTGGAGTGGGCCGGCGTCGACGGGCGGGTGGCGCGGGTGCGGCTGACCTCCGGCGGCGGGTGCGGGTCCGGGTGCGGCGGCGGCTCGGCGGAGGTCGTCGAGGCGGTCCGGGAAGCGGTGCTGGCCGTCGCTCCCGAGCTGACCTCGGTGGAGACGGTGCCGGGAACCGCCGGGCGGAAGCCGGCACCCGCGTTCGTACCGCTGAGCACGATCAAACGACGGGCCGTGTCCGAGGGGGCGCGGTGAGGGTGGACGGCGCACTGGCCCGGGTCATCCGCTCCACGGCCGACCGCGCGGCGACGGCCGAGGCCGAGCTCTGCGAGCTGTGCGCCGCCCGCCTGGCCGCCGAGCATCCCCATCTGTACGACACGGGAGCCGTCGAGGTGCGCTGCGTGTGCCATCCCTGCTCGGTGCTGTTCGCCGACGACGGGGCGGGCGAGGGCCGCTACCGGCTCGTGCCCCGGCGCCGGCTGCGGCTGCCGCCGGTGGACACGGCGGTGCTGGGCGTCCCGGTGGGTCTGGTGTTCTTCGTGCCGGGCTCCGACGGCACGGTCGCCGCGCAGGGGCCGAGCCCGGCCGGGGCCATGCGGTGGGAGGTGGACGCGGCGGCCTGGCAGCGGCTGGCCGCCACCGTTCCGCAGCTCGCCGCCATGACACCCGATGTGGAGGCGCTGCTGGTGAACACCGTGCGGGGCCTCGACGAGCACTGGATCGTGCCGGTCGACGACTGCTACCGGATGATCGCCCTGGTCCGCCGTGAGTGGCGGGGGCTCTCCGGTGGCGGCCGGGTCTGGCCGGCCGTAGAACAGTTCTTCAGGGAGCTGACCGAGCGGTCCTGAGGACCCGGAAGGAGAACCGACATGGGCAGCATCCGAGTGGGCCGGCCCCAGGCGAAGCCCGACACACCCAGCCACGTGCGCGGACTGCACCAGGGCAACAAGGGCCCGTACCAGCACCAGACCGGGCACCACAAGGACGGCAGCTCCGACGCGCGCCGCTCCACCGGTATCCACTGGAAACGGCATGACGCCCTGGTGCAGGACATGCCGAACATCTCACCGGGATGACACAGCAGGAAGAGACCGCCATGGAGGTTGGCATGGGAAGAAGGACTGTACGGGCCGGGATGTCCGGACGTCAGCTGCTCGTCGTGCAGGCGGCCGTGATCGGCGGCCTGGCCATGACCTTGTTCGTCCGGGAACTCCCGGGAATCGTACGTGAGTTGCGCATCTTCCGGATGACCGGTGGCCTGCGGGCCAACCGCCGGTACCCCTGAGCCGGGCTGTGCACGAGCTGTCGATCGCGACCGCGATCGTGGAGCAGGCCGGGGAACTCGCCCGGGCGGACGGCGCGGACGCCGTTTCGGCGGTGACCGTTCGCGTGGGCGAGCTGGCGGGCGTGGTGCCCGACGCGCTGCACTTCGCCTTCGAGGTGGCCCGGGAGGGCAGTACGGCTCTGGCGACGGCGGAGCTGGTCGTCGAGCAGGTCACGGCGCACGCCTACTGCGCGCCGTGCGCCGAGGAGTTCGCGGTGGGCATGCCGCCGTTCTTCTGGTGCCCGCGCTGCGACCGCCCCTCGCAGGAGCTGCGCAGCGGGCGGGAGTTGGAGATCACCCGGGTCGAACCGGTCCCGGGGCCCCGCGGCGCGCGGGGGCGGGGGCGGGGCCCGACCCCGGTGCGGGCCGCAGCAGGTGGGGGGGCGGGGGGCCCCCCCACGGCGGGCCACCA
>NZ_JBEPBF010000134.1:0-4086 GCF_040298985.1 Streptomyces sp. NPDC001093
CGGGTTCCGGGTGACCACCCCGTCACCCTCCAAGATCCATCGTAGGTTTCGAGACAAAGAACGGCGGCGACGAGATGCGGCTGCGCGCACTTTTGAGAGCGCGCCATCGAGCGCACGGTGGCCGAGCTGGCGGCCGGCCGGTCGACGGATCCGGAGAGTCTCGCCCTCGCGGCGCGCGAAAGCGGACGCGCCGCACTCCCCGCGCCACGCCGTCCCGAACTGACCGGCGGCGGAGCAGAGTTGACGGCCCTCGACGGAACAGGTGGGGCCGGCGCGAGCGCGGGGAGCAGCCTGGCGCTACCCGGCGCGGCAGCCCTGACGGGTCCGGATACGGGCGGAATACCGGCCGGCCTCGATCCGGTGGGGCCGGCCGGTCTCGGACCGGTGGAGCCGGCCGGCCTGGGGCCGGTGGAACCGGCCGGTCTCGGTACGGTGCCACCAGCGGGCCCCGGTCCCGTCGAGACCGCCGTCCTCCCGGTGACCTCGCTGTCCGCCGCCCAGGGCGCCCCGGTTCAGGACCCGTGGGCACTGCCCGGCCCCACCGCTCCGAGCCGCCCCTCCCCCGCCGCGTCCAAGGCGAACAACCAGCGCAAGCTGGCCGCGGCGAGCGATCTGATCACCCGGTACACCGCCCGCCTCACCACGGCCGCCGCGGCCGCTCAAGCCGCGCCCATGACGGTGGCACCGCCGGAGACCGTCGTGGCCGCACCGTCGGCGCCGGTTGCGGCCATGCTGCCGGAATCGGTTACGGCCATACCGCCGGCGCCACCCGCGCAGCCCCCCTCCCCGGACCCCGCGACCGCCCAGTGGCAGCAGCCGTACGAGGCGTCACCCGGTGCGACGGCCACCGCGATGCCGGCCTGGGGCGCCTCGCCCACCACCCTGACGTCGGTGACCGACACCGCGTCCCTCACCGCCGTCCCCGAGTCGCCCCGGGCCGTGCGGGCCGCCAAGGCCATCGCGTTCGCGCGGGCGCAGATCGGCAAGCCGTGTGTGTGGGGTGCGACCGGGCCGGACTCGTACGACTGCTCCAGCCTCACCCAGGCCGCCTGGAAGGCCGCCGGGGTCCAGTTGCCGCGGGCCGCGTACCAGCAGGCGCTCGCCGGTGCGCCGGTCACCCTCGCCGGGATCGAGCCCGGCGACCTGGTCCTCTTCTTCGACGACGACCGGCACGTGGGCCTCCATGTCGGCGGCGGCATGATGGTGCACGCGCCGGGCCCGGGAGCGTCGATACGCGAGGAGTCGGTCTACGGCGCCGGGGAGTCGGCGATCCACCGGATCGTGCGGCCCGCCTGAGCGGCCTGCGGACCGGGACGAGCGGGACGACCGTGGCCGGGACGACCGTGGCCGGGTCGGCCGCGGCGCCGGTGTGCGCGCCGGCTCTCGTAGTGGTCGAGCAGGGTCTCCTCCAACGGGCGGTAGGTCAGGCCCAGTTCGTGGATGCTGCGGCTGTTGTCCACGCGGAAACGGATGCCGAGGTGCCTGCGGATGTAGTCCTGGGTGAGGCCGAAGGCGGGGCCCAGGACGCGGACCGGCCAGTGCGGGAGCCTGGTGCGCGGGAGCCGGAGGTCGCGGGGGTGGCGGGCGAGGACGATACGGGCCATCTCGTGGAACGACGTCATGGTCTCGGCGGCCACGATGTACCGTCCGTGCGCGGCCGGGTTCTCGGCGGCGGCGATGTGCGCGTCGGCCACGTCCCGGACGTCCGCCGTGGTGAAGCTGAAGTCCGGTGCGCCGTACCAGAAGGAGCCCTGGAACAGCTCGTCCAGAAGGAAGAGGCTGCCGGAGTCGGACGCGGGCGTGACCGAAGGCCCCAGGACCAGCCCGGGGTTGACCGACACCATGCGCCAGCGGTCCTGCGCCGCCCCGGCCTCCCACGCGGCACGTTCCGCCAGCGTCTTGGCGTAGTGGTAGGGGTTGTTCTCGGCGGTGCTGGTGGTGTTGAAGTACCGCTCGGAGAGGACCTGGCCGTCCATGGCGAGCACGTCGGCGTAGTCGCCGAAGATCGCTCCCACGGTGGACGTGAACACGAGCGTCCGCACCTCGGGGGCCCGCTCGATCGCCGCCAGGACGTTGCGGGTGCCCAGCAGCGCCGGGTCCACGACGTCCCGTCGGCCGTCCTCGATCTGTTCCGGCATCAGGAACGGCGAGGCCACGTGGAAGACGACCGCGCAGTCACGGAAGGCCTCGTCGAAGGTGCCGTCTGTGAGCAAGTCGGCCTCGTAGAGCTCCAGTCGACCGGGAAACGTCTCCTGCATCTCCCACAGCGGCCGGACCTTCGCCGCGTCGGCCCTGTCGCGTACGGTGGCGTGGACCCGGTAGCCCCGCTGGAGCAGGCGTCGTACCAGATGACTGCCGACGAAGCCGCTGCCGCCCGTCACCGCCACGGTCGCCCCTGCGCGTCCACCCATGCCCGCCCCGCCTTCCCGGCCGATTCCTTCAGTCCCTGAGCCAGGGTCGGGCACCGGCCGCCCAAGGGGAACACCCCGGACCATAAGGCAAGGCTGGGCAAGTCATAAGATCCACTTATGGGGTCATAGACGGGACCCCTGTACCAACTTAGGTCTGCCTTAGTTTAGGCTTCCTGATCAAGTCGCCCATTCAGACGCGAAGGGAACCTGATCATGCCGCGCCCCCTGCGGGTAGCCATCGTCGGAGCCGGCCCCGCCGGGATCTACGCCGCCGACGCCCTGCTCAAGTCCGAGGTGGCCGCCGACCCCGGCGTCTCCATCGACCTCTTCGAGCGGATGCCCGCCCCGTTCGGCCTGATCCGGTACGGCGTCGCCCCCGACCACCCGCGCATCAAGGGCATCGTCACCGCCCTGCACCAGGTCCTCGACAAGCCGCAGATCCGGCTGTTCGGCAACGTCGACTACCCCACCGACATCAGCCTGGACGACCTGCGCGCCTTCTACGACGCGGTGATCTTCTCCACGGGTGCGATGGCCGACCGCGAGCTGTCGATCCCGGGCATCGACCTGGACGGCTCCTACGGCGCCGCCGACTTCGTCTCCTGGTACGACGGCCACCCCGACGTGCCGCGCACCTGGCCGCTCGAGGCCGGGAAGGTCGCCGTCCTCGGCGTGGGCAACGTGGCCCTGGACGTGGCCCGCATCCTCGCGAAGACCGCGGACGAGCTGCTGCCGACCGAGATACCGCCGAACGTCTACGACGGCCTGAAGGCCAACAAGGCCGTGGAGATCCACGTCTTCGGCCGGCGCGGCCCCGCCCAGGCCAAGTTCAGCCCGATGGAGCTGCGCGAGCTGGACCACTCGCCGAACATCGAGGTCATCGTCGACCCCGAGGACATCGACTACGACGAGGGCTCCATCGCGACCCGGCGCGGCAACAAGCAGGCCGACATGGTCGCCAAGACCCTGGAGAACTGGGCGATCCGCGACACCGGCGACCGGCCGCACAAGCTGTTCCTGCACTTCTTCGAGTCCCCGGCGGAGATCCTCGGCGAGGACGGAAGGGTCGTCGGCCTGCGCACCGAGCGCACCGCCCTCGACGGCACCGGAAACGTCAAGGGCACCGGCGAGTTCAAGGACTGGGACGTCACCGCGGTCTACCGCGCGGTCGGCTACCTCTCCGAGAAGCTGCCCAAGCTCCCCTGGGACATCGACTCGGGCACCGTCCCGGACGAGGGCGGCCGGGTCGTCGAGGAGGGCGGCGCCCACCTCCAGTCCACCTACGTCACCGGCTGGATCCGGCGCGGCCCCATCGGTCTGATCGGCCACACCAAGGGCGACGCCAACGAGACCGTCGCCAACCTGCTGGACGACTACGCGGGCGGCCGGCTGCACACCCCGGCCTCGCCCGACCCGGAGGCGGTGGACGCCTTCCTCACCGAGCGCGAGGTCCGGTTCACCACCTGGGAGGGCTGGTACAAGCTGGACGCCGCCGAGCGCGCCCTGGGCGAACCGCAGGGCCGTGAGCGCGTGAAGATCGTCGAGCGCGAGGACATGCTGCGGGAGAGCGGGGCGTAGGTCCGGGACTCCGCAAGGCTCGGCGAGGGGCCGGCCCGACCAAATTCACGCCCCACACCCGAAACAACATGAATTGAGTTGGCCCCCCGCAGACCAC
>NZ_JBEPBF010000134.1:4096-27568 GCF_040298985.1 Streptomyces sp. NPDC001093
CGCACAGGGTGGGGTTGCGGGGGGCTTTGGACGGGTACTCCGAACGGCTCGGGGTGGGGCCGGCGCGCGGTCGCGCGGCCCCCTCGCCGTACCGCGCAGGAGTGCAGTGGCCCCGGACCCGGACCCGGCCACGTCCACGGCCACCGGTTCCGCCCGGGCGTGCCGGTGACGGGCTCCCCGTCCTCCGCCCACGCGGGCCCTTCGCAGCCGGTGTCCCCGTGGGACGGCACCCGCCTACGGGCGCTGGACGACCCCGACGCGGCTCAGCGTGCCGCCAGTTCGCGGCGGCCGGCCACCGCGAGGAGCACCGTCAGCAGGGCGAGCGCGGCGGTCTGGGCGAGACCGCCGCCGGTGTACACGCCGGCCCCGGGCACCCGGAGCCACGGGTGGACGGCCGCGACGCGCGCGGCCAGCAGGAGCGCACCGAGCGCGGCGAGGGCGAGGGCGCCGCCGGGAGCGAGGCTCGCCCCACGGCGGGCGCTCCACAGCAGGCGGGCCAGGGCGCCGACGAGGAAGCAGTTGGCGGGCCCCCACACCAGATCGTCGGCGGTGGGCACGAGGACCAGGGACGCGCCCGTCACCACGCACGCCGCCATGAAGACCAGACCGGGGGTGCCGGCGGGCAGCCGGGCCGGGGGTGCGTCACGGTGATGGGCGGCGCACAGCGCGACGGCGGGCAGCCAGGCGAGCAGGGCCAGCGTCACGACGAACGCCGGCTCCGTGACGACCGTCTCCCCCGTCAGCGAGCGGACCAGCGGCCACAGGCTGGGCACCGCGGCCACCAGGGCGCCGATCCGGGCGAGGGGACGGCGGTCGTGCAGGAGGGCGAAGTAGGCGACGGTCCAGCCGAGCGGCAGGATCCACTGGGCGACGGCGACCGTCCCGGCGAGGAGCCCGTGGTCGGTGAAGTCCGCGAGGAACAGCCGCCGTTCGGCGCCGCCGCGAGTGAAGAACCAGGTCAGCCGCAGCACAGGCTCGACGACCGCGGAGGCCGCCAGGAGCAGCACGGCGGCCAGCGCGAAGAGCCGTGTGCCCGAGCCGAGCAGGACATAGCGCCGGGGTGCCCCGGCGGCGCCGAGGCGGCTGCGCACCGCCAGGGCGGCGATGCTCGTCACCTCGCCGAGCGTGGGCCGGCTCTGGTCCTGGGTGTCGCGGTCGAGGTCCTCCAGGTACGTCTCGACCATCTCCTCCTCCCGTTCCCGCCGGTAGTAGGCGGGGAGCAGGCGCAGGACGGTGCGGTAGCGGGTCTCCAGCAACGTGGTCATGCGAAGCCTCCCGCGAGTCCGGGTGCGGTGGGGGGTTCGAGCCCGGCCGGGCCGGCGGCGGGGCGGGCGGGGGCGCCGGCCCGGCGGCCCTCGGCGATGCGCCGCTTGGCCGCTCCGGCACCGGCGGCCATCCGCTCGGCCTCCGCGTCCAGGGCGGCCACTCCGTCGTCGGTGAGCCGGTAGTAGCGCCGCAGCCGGCCCTGCTGGACC
Organism: Streptomyces sp. NPDC001093; assembly: GCF_040298985.1. Classification (NCBI taxonomy): domain Bacteria; kingdom Bacillati; phylum Actinomycetota; class Actinomycetes; order Kitasatosporales; family Streptomycetaceae; genus Streptomyces; species Streptomyces sp. NPDC001093. The sequence goes on from NZ_JBEPBF010000134.1 coordinate 5,572, forward strand.
TCTTCGCGGTCCAGCACGATCAGGCCGTCCGCGGTGAGCCGGTCCAGCACGCCGTACAGCGTGCCGACCCGCAGCTGCACCTCTCCCTCGGACAGATCCGCCACCTCCCGCAGGATGCCGTAGCCGTGCCGGGGCCGGTCGGCGAGCGCAGTGAGGACGAAGAACGCCGCCCGGGTCATGCTCTTCGCTGTCATGCCGCCATGATATATCGGCTGCCGATATATATCGAGCAGGGCCGCCGACTCGGTGCGAGCACCGCGTCCGCTCGCTCGAAGAACGGGGTCCGCCCCTGAGCGGATGGGCGGGCGGGCCCCGTTCGCCGGACCATTGTGGGGACCGCAGGGGGGCGCGACCACGTGTGAACGACGGCCGCCCGAGGCGTGCCCCAAGCGCCCCGGGTGTACGGCGCGCGTCCCGTGCGCGGGGGCGTGCAGCCCCCGCCACCACGCCGCCACCGGGCCCCTGACGCCGTGGTGCCCCGCCGAGCGGTGATACTGGGAGGCGCACCCGCCCCCATCAGCAGATTGGCTCATGTCGAACTCCAGCGCCGACCGCGCCACCGTCCCGCAGACCCTCTGGGCGGCCCGTGGCCGTCACACCGGTCCCGCCCCCGAGGAGGTCGTCCGGCGCACTCTGCGCCGGCACAAGGAGAGCGGCGACATCGACGACTTCGCCGAACCCCCCGTGCCCGAGGACGCGGCCCGGCGCGTGTTCGAGGCGCGCTGGCGGGTCGCCGGCACGGTGACGGTGCGGGCCCGGCTCACCCTCGTGACGCAGGAGGACCGGCGGCCGGGGCAGGAGTGGCGGCTCGTCGCGGAGGCTGAGCGCCCGTGGGACGAGGCATGGCCCTCCCCGGCGACGCTCTTCTGGCCCGAGGGCGCGGCGGGCGAGGACGGCTCCTGGGACCACCACGCCACCGTGACCGGGCTGCGCCTCCGGCAGGTCAACGCGCTGCCCGCGGACGACAAGGAGATGCGGCGCAGGCTGCGCGAAGCGGCGCGCGAGGCGTGGTGCCTCAATGTCGTCGTGCACGAGGCGATGACCCCGGGCGAGCAGGGCAGGCTGCCGCTGACGCGGCTGCTGCCGCCGGGCCTCCGGCACCGGGTGGTGGAGCACCGGGCCGCGCCGCACCAGTTCCGTGCCGTGAACTGGGCGCTCAAGACCCTCGGCGTCGAGGTGCCGCGCGGCGGCGCGGTGCTGCTGCCCCCGGATCCGGCTCCGGGAGGCTACGACAGCCGTGAGCACACCGTGCGCAGCGTCTTCCTGGACGGTTCCGAGCCCGCCGAACTCTTCGCGGCCCTGCGGCACTTCGCCGCCCTGCCCCGGCCGCTGCCGCGGGAGGTCGAGGAGGCGCTGACCGACCTGCGGGAGCACTGGACCCTGTTGACGCTCCAGGAGGAGCTGGAGCGTGAACGGCAGCTGGTCGCCCGGTACGCGGAGGCGCTGGAGGCGATGACCAAGTCCCGTGACCTGTACAAGGAGGCCGCCGAGCAGGCTCTGGAGGCGCTCGCCGCCTACCGTGACGTCCCGGCGCCCAGCCTTCCGCCACAGCGGCCCGCGTCCCGGACGCCGGGTGCGCTGCAGCAGCTGACCCGGACCTTCGACCGGCTGAGGATCACCGCCAAGGGCCAGCGCCAGTCGGCCCCCGCCGCGCAGGAGCCGGCGGCGGGCCCGGCGGACGGCGCACCGGACGCATCGCCGGCGGCCGGGCCCGCGGCGGAGAACGGCGGCGCGGAGGCCGCCGACGGCACGGACCGGTCGTCGTAGCCGTCCCGTCGGACCCCGGAGGGAGGCCGGATGGACTCCACCGCCCTGGTGGTGACCGGCTCCGTCGTCGCGGCGGTGCTGCTCGGCGTCGCCCTCGGTGTGCTGGTACGGCTGGTGCGCGCCCGGCGCGCGCTGCGGCGGGCCGGACTCCCGACGGGACCGCGCTGGGTGTTCTGGGGCACGGTCGGCTATCTGCTGCTGCCCACCGACCTGCTGCCCGACCCCGTCTACCTGGACGACATCGCCGTCCTGCTGCTCGCGCTGCGCGGCCTGCGCGCCGCCCGGCCGCTGCCGCCCGGCCCGGACGGGTCCTGAACGGCCGGTGCATGCCTGATCATGGAGTGATGCGGGCGTTCACGGTGGCCGCGTGGGCGTTCCGGTGGGCCAACTCGCCCGCGCGGCGGCTGCGTTCGCCGGACGTGCGGGGCCGTACGGTCGTGCAGAGGACCCCCGCCGGGGCGCCGGCCGTGGCGGACGCCGGGCTGCTGCCGTGCGCGGGCTTCGTGGTGGCCGGTGCGACCGCCGAGGTGCTGCGCCGCGCCCGGCCCGGGACGGTGACCTTCGTCGTCACCGGGGTCGGCGGCCGGGCCGAGGAGGACCTCGCCTGCGCCGAGTACACCGCGGACCGCGTCCGGGCCGCCGGACGCCGACCAGGGCGGCCGCCCGGGTGGACGGTCATCTGAAGCTGCGTCCGCTGGACACCGGGAGCCCGGAGCCGGGCCCCGCGGGCCGTCCGGGACCGGCACGACCGGTCGGCCGGGCGGGCCGGCGTCCTCGTGCTGTCGGGCGATGCCCGCGGCCGGGGTGACGTCGTCCCACCGGGGCTCGGCGGCGGCCCGGATCGCTCCGCAGGCGCTGTCTCTGCCCCGGGGCGGCCCGGTCAGCGGGGCCCGTACACGGCCCCGGCATGACGCACCGGAACACCGCCCTCCCCGCCTCGCCCGGCACACTCCCTGTTTCCCCGCCCCTCCCAGGTGCGTCGCACGGTCCTTCTGGCGCATTCTTGCTGTGTCATCCACCCGAAGGCGCACGGGACGAGGTAGGGGCGATGACTGGGAGCGGTGGCGAGCAGCCGGTCCGTACGCGGACCCGGCTTGCCGCGCTGCTGGCCGAGACCTCGACCGGCGCGCTCGGTGCGTCCGGCGGCCGGGTGGCGGCCGTGTATCTGCGTTCCGGCACCCCGGGCCTGCTGCGCCTCGCGGCGCTCGCGGGACTGCCCGGCCCGCTGTTCCGGCCCTGGTGGCGACTCCACGTCGACGGACCCTTCCCCGTCGCCGACGCCTACCGCCTCGGCGTACCCGTGATGCTGGCGAACGCCGCCGAGACGGTGCGCCGGTATCCGCAGTTCGCGGCGAGCCTGCCCTTCCCGTTCGGGTCGGTGCACGTGCCGGTGCCGGGCGGCAGCGAGCCGCTGGGCGTGCTCATGGTGCTGCGCCAGGCGACGGCGGACACCGCGGACGAGCTGCTGGACCGGGACCTGCTCGACAGGCTCGCCGAAGGCCTGGGCGCCGAGCTGCTCGGCCTCGCCGACGGCGACCCTCGCGCGGTGGTCTGGGACGGTGAGCCGCTGTGCGTACGGCCGCCCGCGAGCCGTCCCGCGCGGCCCGTCGTGGCGCGGTTCCGCTGGGATCCCGTGACCCGCGCGGTGTACGCGGACGACCGGCTGCACTCCCTTCTCGGCCTGCCCCTCAAGGACTTCGAGTGGACGGACACGGCGCTCGCGGACACGCTGGCCCCGGACGACACGCACCTGGTCCTGGCCGCGCTGCGCGCCACCGCGGCCGGGAAACCGCCCGCCGCACCCCTGTGGCTGCGGGCGCGGGACGGCACGCAGCGGCTGCTGGACCTGTGGCCCGTGGCGGAGAGCGGGGCCGCGGAGCATATCGTCGGCGTGGTGGTCGCTCCGGGGCCCGCCGCCTCCGCGGACGGCGCGGCCGACCTGCTGCCGCAGGGCGTGTTCTGCCTGGACCGGCTGGGGATGGTCGTGTACGTCAACGAGGCCGCGGCCCGGCTCGTCGGCCAGGGCCGGGAGTGGCTGCTCGGGCGCCCCCTGTGGGAGGCGATGCCGTGGCTGGCCGGTGCGCCGTACGACGACCATCTGCGCGGTGCGCTGCTGTCCCCGGGGCCCGTGCACTTCCATGTGCGCCGCCCGGCCGGGAGACGGGGCGAGCCCGGTGCGGGCGAGTGGCTCGCCGTGTCGGTGCACTGCGGCGAGGACCTGCTGAGCTGCACGCTCGTCCCGGCCAGCCGCATGGACCCACCGGTCGGGCCTGCCGTCGAGGCGCAGGTCCCGGAGGACCCGGTGACGATCGGCGGCTCGATGGCGCCGTTGTACCGGCCGATCACCCTGGCCATCGCGCTGACCGACGCCGTGACCGCCCGGCAGGTGTCGGCGGTGGTCGTGCGGGAGCTGCTGCCCGCGTTCGGCGGCGGGTGCCTCGCCATCTACCTGCTCCAGGAACGGCACTTCTTTCTCGCCTGGGAGAGCGGCTTCCCGCAGGGGTTCCTGGATCCGTTCGAGGGGATCGGCCTCGACGCGCGGCTGCCGGGCGTGGAGTGCCTGACCACGGGCCGGCCGCTGTTCTTCGAGTCGATGCAGCAGCTGGCGGCCGCCTACCCGGGCATCCCGCTGGACGCGCCGGAGGGCGCCCGGGCCTTCCTGCCGCTGATCGCCTCCGGCCGGCCGGTCGGCTCGTGCATCCTCGGTTTCGACTGCACCCGCAGCTTCAGCACCGAGGAGCGCACGGTCCTCACCGCGCTCGCCGGGCTGATCGCGCACGCCATGGAACGGGCACAGCGCTACGACAGCGAGGCGGCCCTCGCCCGCGGGCTGCAGCAGGCCCTGCTGCCCCGCCGGCTGTCGACGCATCCACGGGTGGAGACGGCGGGCAGGTATCTGCCGGGCACGCAGGGCATGGACGTGGGCGGTGACTGGTACGACGTGGTCGAGGCGGGAGACGGACTCGCGCTGGTGATCGGTGATGTGCAGGGGCACGGGGTGCAGGCGGCGGCCACCATGGGGCAGCTGCGCAGTGCGGTGCGCGCGTTCGCGCTGGGCGACCGTCCGCCGGACGAGGTGCTGAGCGGCACCAACCGCCTGCTGATCGACCTCGACCCCGGTCAGTTCGCCAGCTGCTGCTATCTGCGGCTGGACCCCGCCACCGGCCGTGCCCGGATCGCCCGGGCGGGACATCCGCCGCCGCTGCTGCGCTCGCCCGAGGGCCGGACCCGGCTGCTGGACGTCCCCGGCGGTGTCGTCCTCGGGGTGGATCCGCGGGCCCGGTACCCGGTGGCCGAGCTGCTGCTGGAGCCGGACGCGATCTTCGCCCTGTACACGGACGGGCTGGTGGAGCGGCCGGGCGCGGACATCGACGACGGCATCGAGGCGCTGCGGCTGGCGCTCGCCAGGGCCGGAGCCGCCGCCGGGCGCCGGGGCGGACGGTCGCTGGCCGGGGTCGCCGACCGGCTCACGGCCACCGCCCGGCACGCCACGGACCGCCCCGACGACGTGGCGCTGCTGCTCGCCGCCCGCCGTTCGACCCCCGTACGCCACCGGTGAGCGAATCGCACCACTCCGATCGGCTGCGGTCGCCTCGGGTGACAGTCTCGCCGGACGGGGCCGGGCAGTGTAGACATGGGCACATGGTGCGACTGTCCGGCCGGAACGCGACTCGGCCGCCCCGTCCTTCCGAGTCCCCGCACGCCTCGGAGAGCGCGCGGCCGCAGGGCCCGGGCGGGAACGGCGGCGCGCCCGGGGCGCTGCGGTCGGCGGTGACCGGGCGCAGCGTCGCCGGACAGGTGTTCGTGCTCCAAGTGGTGATCGTGCTGCTGCTGATCGTCGCGGCGGTGGTGGCGCAGGTGCTCCAGGTGCGGCGCGACACCGACCTGGAGGCACAGAACCGCTCCCTCTCCGTCGCCCAGTCGTTCGCGAACGCGCCGGGCACGGCGGCCGCGCTGCGCTCCGCGCACCCGACGGCCCTCCTCCAGCCGAAGGCCGAGGCCACGCGCAAGGCGACCGGCGTGGACTTCGTCGTCGTGATGAACACCGACGGCATCCGCTACACGCATCCCAAACCCGACCGCATCGGCAAGAAGTTCGTCGGCACCATCGCCCCGGCGGTGGCCGGCGGCACGGTCGTCGAGCACGTCAACGGCACCATAGGACCACTGGTGCAGGTGGTGGTGCCGGTGAAGGACGCCTCCGGCAAGGTGGTGGGTCTGGTGTCGGCCGGGATCACCACCGCGCACGTGGGCGGGGCCGCCAACCAGCAGCTGCCCCTGCTGCTCGCGGCGGCAGCGGCGGCGCTCGCGCTGGCCACCGCGGGAACGGCCCTGGTCAGCAGACGGCTGCGGCGCCAGACCCACGGCCTGGGCCCGTACGAGATGACCAGGATGTACGAGCACCACGACGCGGTGCTGCACGCGGTCCGGGAGGGCGTGCTGATCGTCGGCGCCGGCGGCCGGCTGCTGCTCGCCAACGACGAGGCGCACCGGCTGCTGGACCTGCCCGAGGACGCCGAGCGGCTCAGCGTGCTGGAGCTGGGCCTCGACGACGAGACGGCGGCGCTGCTGGCTTCGGGCCGGGTGGCCACGGACGAGGTGCACCTGGTCAAGGACCGGCTGCTGGCCATCAACCAGCGCCCCACCGACGTCCGCGGCGGCCCGGCCGGCAGTGTCACCACGCTGCGCGACTCCACCGAGCTGCGCGCCCTGTCCGGCCGGGCGGAGGTGGCGCGCGAGCGGCTGAACATGCTGTACGACGCCGGGGTGGGCATCGGCACCAGCCTGGACGTGAGCCGTACCGCCGGGGAACTGGCCGAGCTGGCGGTGCCCCGGTTCGCGGACTTCGCGACCGTGGACCTGTTCGACGCGGTCCTGCACGGCGAGGAGCCGAAGCCGGGCACGGCGCTGCGGCGCGCCGCCTGCGCCGGCATCCGCAAGGACTCCCCGCTGTATCCGGTCGACGAACGGATCCGGTTCGTGGCCACCTCGCCGCAGGCGCGCAGCCTCACCACCGGGCAGTCGGTCCTGGAGCCCGTCCTGCGCGAGGCGCCCGGCTGGCGGGCGCAGAACCCCGAGCGCACCGGCCAGGTCCTGGCGTTCGGCATCCACTCGCTGATCACCGTGCCGCTCAGGGCGGGCAGCCTGGTGCTGGGCGTGGCGAACTTCTGGCGTTCGGAGAAGCCGCAGCCGTTCGACTCCGAGGAGCTGGCGCTCGCCGAGGAGTTGGTCGCGCGGGCCGCGGTGTCCATCGACAACGCCCGCCGGTACACGCGCGAGCACAGCATGGCGGTCACGCTCCAGCGCAGTCTGCTGCCGCGTTCGCTGCCGGAGCAGGGCGCGCTGGAGATCGCCTACCGCTATCTGCCGGCGCAGTCCGGGGTGGGCGGCGACTGGTTCGACGTGCTGCCGCTGTCCGGTGCCCGGGTGGCGCTGGTGGTGGGGGACGTGGTGGGGCACGGGCTGCACGCGGCGGCCACCATGGGCCGGCTGCGCACGGCGGTGCACAACTTCTCCGCGCTGGATCTGCCGCCCGACGAACTCCTCAGTCTGCTGGACGAGTTGGTGGGCCGGATCGACCAGGACGAGACCGCCGCGGACGGCTCCGCGTCGATCGCCGGGGCGACCTGTCTGTACGCGGTGTACGACCCGGTGTCGCGGCGCTGCAGCGTGGCCCGGGCCGGTCATCCGCCGCCCGCCCTGGTGGACCCCGACGGCCGGGTGGAGTTCCCGGAGGTGCCGGCCGGGCCGCCACTGGGTCTGGGCGGGCTGCCGTTCGAGGCGGCCGAACTGGACCTGACGGAGGGCAGCCGGCTGGTGCTGTACACCGACGGTCTGGTGGAGGACCGGGAACGGGACATCGACACGGGTCTCGCCCTGCTGAGCGGCGCCCTGCACAGCACGCCGGGCGGCTCGCCGGAGGAGACCTGCCGCGCGGTGCTGGACCGGCTGCCGGCCCGGCCGGACGACGACGTGGCGCTGATCGTGGCCCGGACCCGGGTGCTGGGCCCCGACCGGGTCGCCGAGTGGCAGGTGCCGTCCGACCCGGCGGCGGTCTCCGAGGTGCGGTCCGCGGTGACCCGGAAGCTCACCGACTGGGACCTGGCAGAGCTGGACTTCACGACGGAGCTGATCCTGAGCGAGCTGGTCACCAACGCCATCCGCTACGGACGCGGCCCGATCGGGGTACGGCTGCTGCGCGACCGCACACTGATCTGCGAGGTGTCCGACCGCAGCACGACCTCGCCGCATCTGCGGTACGCGGCGACCACCGACGAGGGCGGCCGGGGCCTGTTCCTCGTCGCGCAGCTCGCCGAGCGCTGGGGCACCCGGTACGCCCCCGACGGCAAGATCATCTGGGCGGAGCAGCCCCTGCCGTAGAGCTGTGCGGGCGCAGAAATCGCCGCCCGAAGTCCCCCGAGCTCCTCAAGGCCTGGGAGTGCCTGGATTCCGGGGACGCGCCCGGCCCTCACCGCCGACCCCGAACGCCCCAAGGCCCTCTACGACTTCGGGCATGCCTGAACGCGGCGTGTCCTACCTGGCGGTCCCCGCGCTCCGCGAGGCGCTGCGGCGCAGCGACGGATCACCGCTCGCGCTGCGGGAGCTGGAGCGGGCGGCCGACGCCGAGCGGGTGTCCTCGCTGGACCTGACCGATCTGCGCGGCTGGCAGTACGTGATCGTCGGCACGGTCCTCGGCACCGTGTCGCCGTACGGCTTCGACGCGGACATGCACGGCCGCTATGCGTGGCTGCAGGAAACCCCCGGCGGCTGTCTGCGCGGGCTGCTGCGACTGCGCACCCTGCTGGAAGCTACCGAGGTGCTGGACCTGCCCGCCGAGCCGTTCACGGCCCCGGCCGGACGGACACGGTCGTCGTCGCCTACGACCTCGACGGCCTGGCGGCGCACGACGGCGGCCCGGAGATCGTCGGACAGCTCTTCGAACGCGCCCCGGACAGGTGCTGCACGCGCACGCGAGCTGCTGGGCCCGGCGGACGACCGCCCGGAGGCGGAGATCGCCGCCGAGGTGACCGCCGCGGGCCCGGCCGCCGATCCGGGGGACGGCGCGGGCCCGGCGGACGACGACGCTCGGTTCGCCGCGTTCGCCGGTGCCGTCCAGGGCACCTGGCTGCGCGGCGACCGGGCGTTCGTACGCTCCGCCGGGCCCGTCCCGAGTTCCCGGTTCGCCTGAGCGGAGGAGTCGATCAGGCGCTCAGCCGATCGCGCAGCAGCTGCTTGCCCATCTCGGCGCCCTTGCGGCTGTCGGACTGAGCCTTGTGGAACAGGTCCATGAGCTCGCGGTCGTTGTCGCGTTCGGCGTCCTGGATGTACGTCTCCAGGCGCAGGGCGTTGTCCAGGCACGCTTCGACGTACCAGATGAGGTCGTAGTTCTTGTCGCGGGTACCGGTGATGCCACCTGTCTCACTGGAGCTGGTCATACGGGGTCTCCTCCTTCTGTCGACCCTGCGTCGTTACCCTTTCGGAGACTTCCGGGTACCCGTACGACCTGCGGACACACCGACCCGATGGTCAGCCGAGGGCGCGGTCGAGGTTGAACGCGGCGCTGATCAGGGACAGGTGGGTGAACGCCTGCGGGAAGTTGCCCTGCTGCTCCCCGGTACGGCCGATCTCCTCCGCGTACAGGCCGAGGTGGTTGGCGTAGGTGAGCATCTTCTCGAAGGCCAGCCGGGCCTCGTCGAGCCGGCCGGCCCGCACCAGCGCCTCGACGTACCAGAAGGAGCAGATGGAGAAGGTGCCCTCGTCGCCACGCAGTCCGTCGGGGCTGGCCTGCGGGTCGTAGCGGTAGACCAGGGAGTCGGAGACCAGGTCCTCGGTGAGGGCGTCCAGGGTGGACAGCCACTTGGGATCGGTGGGCGCGACGAACTTGGCGAGCGGCATCATCAGCAGCGAGGCGTCCAGCACGTCGCCGCCCTCGTACTGCACGAAGGCGTGCCGCCGCTCCGACCAGCCGCGGTCCATGATCCGCCGGTAGATCGCGTCGCGGGCCTGCCGCCAGCGGGGCAGCTCGGCGGGCAGGCCGCGGTGGTTGGCGAGGCGGATGGCCCGCTCGATGGCCACCCAGCACATCAGCCGCGAGTACGTGAAGTTCTTGCGGCCGCCGCGGGTCTCCCACACGCCCTCGTCGGGCTGGTCCCAGCGCGCGCACACCCAGTCGACCAGCTTGCACACGTCGTCCCACTGGCAGCTGGAGATCGGCTGGGCCCATTTGTCGTAGAGGTAGATGGAGTCGATCAGGGCCCCGTATATGTCCAGCTGGAGCTGGTCGGCGGCGGCGTTGCCGACGCGGACCGGGGCGGAGCCCAGATGGCCCTCCAGGTGCGGCAGCTCGCGTTCGGGCAGGTCGGGGCGGCCGTCGATGCCGTACATGATCTGCAGCGGCGGTGCGGAGCTGTCCGTGTCGCAGGGACTGACGTGCGTGGTCAGGAAGCGCATGAACGCCTCCGCCTCGCCGGTGAAGCCGAGCCGCAGCAGCGCGTACACGGCGAAGGCGGCGTCCCGCACCCACACATACCGGTAGTCCCAGTTCCGCTCGCCGCCGAGTTGCTCGGGCAGGCTGGTGGTGGGGGCGGCGACGATGGCACCGGTGGGCGCGTAGGTGAGCAGCTTCAGGGTCAGCGCGGAGCGGTGCACCATCTCGCGCCAGCGGCCCCGGTAGCGGGACTGGTGCAGCCAGCTCCGCCAGTAGGCCACGGTGGCGTTGAACTGGTGCTCGGCCTCGGCGTGGGCGCAGCCACGGGGGGCCACCGCGTCGCCCAGCTGGTCGAGGGCGAACACCGCCGACTCGCCTTCGCCGAGCTTGAAGTCGCCGCGCGCGTCCCGGTCGTCGTACTCCAGGTCGACCGTGGAGATCAGCGCCAGGGACCGCTCGGCGGACTCGAAGACGATGGTGCCGCCCATCGTGCGCAGGGTGTGCGGGGCCGCGCCGTAGTCGAACCGCGGGGCGACCAGCACGCGGAAGGGTACGGTGCCGCGGACGCAGACCACGCGCCGGATCAGCCGGTGCCGGCCCGCCTCACCCGTGCCGGCCGCGCCGTCGGAGGTGACCGGCATGAAGTCCTGCACCTCGCCGACGCCGTCCTCGGTGAAGAACCGGGTGATCAGTACGTTGGTGTCGGGGAAATAGAACTGCTTGGCACGCGCGGGTACGGCGGCGGCCAGTTCGAAGCTGCCGCCGCGCTCGGCGTCGAGGATGGCCGCGAAGACGCTCGGGGAGTCGAAGGACGGACAGCAGTACCAGTCGATCGTGCCGTTCGTGCCGACCAGGGCCACACTGCGCAGGTCGCCGATGAGTCCGTGCTCGGCGATCGGCAGATAGCGGGGGCGGGAGCGGACGTCCTCGGGAAACGGGGTCTCGGCCATCTGCGGCCTCCCGGTGAGCGGTGCGAGATGTTTTCCAGCTTAAGTGCGAGTGCTCTCGGGTGGCGTGGGAAGGCGCTGCGGGGAATGGTGAGAGTGTGCCCCGTTCGGCGGCACCGGCACGGATGCGGTCATCCGGACCGAGGAGGAGGCATCATGTCGACGATCACACCCGACGAGTCCCGGTCGTCCGACGACCACTGCACCCCGGACGCCCTGCTCCACTCCGCACCCTCCAGGGATGTCACCCCGGAGGACCTGGTGATGGCGGCGGGCAGGGACGTCACACCGAAGAACCTCGAGTGGGCACGCCGCAAGATGGAGAAGGAGGGCCCCACAGCCATCGAGAGGCTGATGCCGTAGGGCGGTCCGGGGAAACAGAGGGCTTATTGTCAACGGGGGCCGGCCTCGAGGGGCGCGGGGCCGTATGCGATCTGGGGCCGCTCCGCGGGCGCGGGCCACCACGCGCGGCCCGCGCCCGCAGGACGCAGGAAACCCCTACGGCGCAGAGGCGTCGGCAACACACACAACCCGCGCCCAGCGCACGGCGTTGTTGGCAAGGCCGCCTCGGTTCCAGCGCTGCTCAAGGGGCTGGGTGAAACCGTCGGCGTCGGTCGCACGCGCACCCACCGCATGCTCTCCGGGCGTGGCGGACCAGGCGTGATGCCAGGCCCGCCAGGCCCACCGGTGCCGGTCCACGACCGGGTCGAGAACGGCCGGCTCCCAGCTCGCGCCGCGGTCCGTGCTGACCTCCACCGAGGACACGGGCGCCCGCCCGGACCAGGCCCGGCCGAACAGCCTCACCGGCCCCGGCCGCACCACCCGTGTCCGGGACATGAAGTCGGGAAAGCCCGGAGGGACCAGCAGGGCGCGCGGCGCGATCCGCGTGACCGGCTCGCCCGGTTCGTCGGCGGTACGCCGGATCCGGTACGCGACCGACTGCTGGAAGCCGGTGAACGCTACGTCGCTCACCGTGACCGAACGCAGCCACTTCACCTGGGCCATGCCGTACCAGCCGGGCACGATCAGCCGCAGCGGCCGGCCGTGCTGCGGCGGCAGCGGCGCGCCGTTCATGGCGGTGGCGACCAGCACCTCGGGGTCGTCGCCGGTGGCCACGGCCAGGGGCAGGGCGCGCTCGTAGTCCTGCTCGACACCGCGCTCCACGCCGTGGTCGGCGCCGGTGAAGACGACGTCGGAGGCCGCCGGGTCCGCGCCCGCCTCGGCGAGCAGCGCCCTGAGCGGCACTCCGGTCCAGTCGGCGGTGCCGACCGCCTCCACCAGCCAGGGCTGGCTGACCGGCCGGGGTGTGAGCAGGGCCCGGCCGTTGCCCGCGCACTCCAGGGTCACCCGGGTGGTGACCTGCGGGAACGACAGCAGGTCGGCGAGGGACAGGTCGAGCGGGGTGCGCACCCGGCCGTCGACGGTCAGCCGCCAGGCACCGGCGTCCGGCACGTACGGGATGTCGTAGTGCGTGAGGACGTAGTGCAGTCCGGGCGGGGTGATGTCGTGCCGCAGTGCCTCCAGGGGCAGGCCGTGGTTGCGGGTGGCGAGCGCGAGTTCGTCGGCGCCGATGCCCTCGCCGGGACCGGCCAGCCGGGCGGGGGCGCTCACGTCGCCGGGTCGCTGGCCCATGGCGTCATTGTCCTCCCGGGGCACCGGCGCGGCGACAAGAGCGGACACCGGCGGCAACTTCCGCGCGTCTCCGGAGATTTCGGCGGCGGCGATCTCTTCCGGAGCGGGCCGGGGGGCTGACAGACTCCCGAGGGTGCCCGACTTCGACTTCGACATGCTCGTCATCGGATCCGGACCCGGGGGTCAGAAGGCCGCCATCGCCGCGGCCAAGCTGGGCCGCCGGGTCGCCGTCGTCGACCGCCCCGACATGCTCGGCGGGGTCTCCCTGCACACCGGGACCATCCCTTCCAAGACCCTGCGCGAGGCGGTGCTGTACCTGACCGGTCTCACCCAGCGCGACATGTACGGGCAGAGCTACCGGCTGAAGGACGACATCACCGTCGCCGATCTGACCGCGCGCACCCGGCACGTGGTCGGCCGCGAGGTGGACGTCGTCCGCAGCCAGCTCACCCGCAACCAGGTGACCGTGTACGCCGGCACGGCCCGCTTCGCCGACCCGCACACCGTCGCGCTGTCCGAGGTCTCCGGCCGGGAACGGCGACTGAGTGCCGGGCACATCGTCATCGCCACCGGCACCCGGCCGGCCCGCCCGGACACGGTCGAGTTCGACGGGCGGACCATCATGGACTCCGACAACGTGCTCTCGCTGGAGCGGGTGCCGCGGTCCATGGTGATCGTGGGTGCCGGCGTGATCGGGATGGAGTACGCCTCCATGTTCGCCGCGCTGGGCAGCAAGGTGACGGTGGTGGAGAAGCGTCCCGGGATGCTGGACCTGTGTGACGTGGAGATCGTGGAGTCGCTCAAGTACCACCTGCGGGACCTGGCCGTCACCTTCCGGTTCGGTGAGACGGTCGCCGCCGTCGAACGCCATCCGCGGGGCACGCTGACCGTGCTGGAGAGCGGCAAGAAGATCCCCGCGGACACGGTGATGTACTCGGCGGGCCGGCAGGGCCTCACCGACGAACTCGACCTGGGCAAGGCCGGGTTGGCGGCGGACGCGCGGGGCCGGATCGAGGTGGACGAGAACTACCGCACCGAGGTGCCGCACATCTACGCCGTCGGTGACGTCATCGGCTTCCCCGCGCTCGCCGCGACCTCGATGGAGCAGGGCCGGGCGGCCGCGTACCACGCGTTCGGGGAGCCGGTGGGGCGGATGCACCGTCTGCAGCCGATCGGGATCTACACCATCCCGGAGATCAGCTTCGTCGGCCGGACCGAGGACCAGCTGACCGAGGACCGGGTGCCGTTCGAGGTGGGCGTGGCCCGGTACCGGGAGCTGGCCCGCGGGCAGATCATCGGGGACTCGCACGGCATGCTGAAGCTGCTGGTCTCCCCCGTCGACCGCACGCTGCTCGGGGTGCACTGCTTCGGCTCCGGGGCGACGGAGCTGATCCACATCGGGCAGTCGGTGATGGGGTGCGGGGGGACCGTGGACTACCTGGTCGACGCGGTGTTCAACTATCCGACGCTGGCCGAGTCGTACAAGGTCGCGGCGCTGGACGCGACGAATCGGCTCCGTCAGGTGGACCGGTTGGGGTAGCGCCGTTCCGGGTGGCTCTTCGACGCCGGGTGCGGGTCGTCCTCGGCTGGTCACGCCCGCGCGGCGGAGCCGCATATCGATACAGCCCCGCGCCCCTGGGTTGGTCCAGCTCCGTCCGCCCAGAGGCTCAGGTTCCCTTCTCCACCACGTGAACGGCCGCTTCCTCGGCGCCGGCCGCACCCCCGTCCACGCCCACGTCCCGCGCGACCTCCTCCTTGGTGGTGTTCGTGTGCGCGCCCTCGTCCGGGGCGACCAGGCGGCCCGCGCGGGACTCGCCCGCCTCGGGGTCGACCGGTTCGCCCTCGCCCCCGGGGAGGTCGCCGATCTCGTCGCCTGCCGCCGGCTGAACGTCCGGGACCTCCTGAGCGAGGCGTTCGTCCAGGGTCTCCCCGGTGTGCTGCTCGGCGGCGGTGGTGCCCTGCTTGGTCACGGCGAGGGGGCGTTCGGGCGGGGAGTAGCCCTCATCGAGGACGTCGTCGTAGGTGCGCTCGTCGATCGCGTCCTGGAGGTCCAGGGGGCCGGCGTCCGCCTGTTCCTCGTTGGTTCCGGTGGGCTGGTAGGCGTCGTCCGCCATCGGGGTCTGCTCGGACTGCTGGTCGCTCATGGTCGCCTCCTTCTGGGCTCGCGGGCGGTCCCGTCCGCGTTTCCCGGAAGCGGGCGGCCAACCCCCTCAGGACCCCGACTGCTCGGTCGTGGCCAGGCCCTGCGTCCACTTCTCCTCGATACGGCCCGCCTTCCACACCAGCAGGGCGATCGCCCAGGTGGCGAAGAAGAGGCCGACGATGACGAAGCCGACGGTGTTGAGGTCGAGGCCGGAGATCCAGTCCCAGAAGGCGCCGTGGAGGTCGAGTTTGTCGGCGAGGAGGCCGAGGAGTTCGACGGTGCCGATGATGAGGGCGACGGCGACGGACAGGCCGGTGATGGTGAGGTTGTAGTAGACCTTGCGGACCGGCTTGGAGAACGCCCACTCGTAGGCGAAGTTCATGAACGAGCCGTCGATGGTGTCCAGCAGGGACATGCCGGCCGCGAAGAGGACGGGCAGGCACAGGATGGCGTACCAGGGCAGGCCGGAGGCGGCGCCGGAACCGGCGAGGACCAGCAGGGCGATCTCCGTCGCGGTGTCGAAGCCGAGGCCGAACAGCAGGCCCAGGGGGTACATCTGCCACGGCTTGCTGATCGAGCCGGTGACCCGGCTCAGCAGGCGGTTCATGAAGCCGCGGTTGTTCAGCTGCGTCTCCAGGGCGGCCTCGTCGTAGGCGCCGGAGCGCATCTGCCGGAAGACCTTCCAGATCCCGGCCAGGATGACCAGGTTGATGCCGGCGATGAGGTACAGGAAGGTGCCGGAGACCGTCGTACCGATCAGGCCCGTCACCTCGTGCAGGCGCGAGTTGTCGTCGCGGACCGGCCCGGCCAGGGTCTTCATGCCGAGGGAGAGCAGCAGGGAGAGCCCGAAGACGATGCTGGAGTGGCCGAGGGAGAACCAGAAGCCCACCGACAGCGGGCGCTGCCCCTCGCCCATGAGCTTGCGGGTGGTGTTGTCGATGGCCGCGATGTGGTCGGCGTCGAAGGCGTGCCGCATGCCGAGGGTGTAGGCGGTGACGCCGATGCCGATACCGAAGGATTCCTTGCCGACGCTGAAGTGCTGCGGTGCGACGATACCGACCAGGATGCCCCAGCCGATGATGTGCAGGGCTAGCACGAAGGCGGCCATCGAACCGACCCTGATCCACTCCTGCCGCGTCATGGAGCCGCGGACACGCTGCCAGGCCGAACGCTTGGCGTCGGCCTGGGCGGGAAGGGACGGAGCGGAACCAGGGGCGGCCGTCATCGGGAGGGTCATCCTTCGGTGGTGCGGGTACGGCTGCACAGCACAGCCATGCGCTATACAACCGCACTTGCAACCGATGTGCAATAAGGCCGCCGGTGTCAGACGGAGAACATGCCCCGGCCCAGCCAGTCCCGGGTGTCGCGGACGCCGGGCAGGGCGAAGAAGTACCCGCCGCCGGTCGGGGAGATGTAGTCCACCAGGGGCTCGTCGATCAGCCGGGTCTGCACGGCCTCGAACTGACGCCTGACGTCCTGGTTGTAGCAGCAGAAGACCAGACCCATGTCGAGGTTGCCGACGTTGTCCACGCCGCGGTCGTAGTTGTAGCCGCGGCGCAGGATGCGGGAGCTGTCGGTCGAGGCCTTGCGCGGGTTGGCGAGGCGGATGTGGGCGTCGAGCGGGATCGCGGTGCCGTGCGGGTCCTTGGTGTAGTTCGGGATGTCGGTCTCCTTGGCGCCGTCGAGCGGGGCACCGGTGTCCTTGCGGCGGCCGAACATCTTCTCCTGCTCGGTGAGCGAGACCCGGTCCCAGAACTCGACCAGCATCCGGATGATCCGGATGACCTGGTAGCTGCCGCCCTTGGTCCAGGCGGGCTCACCCTGGCCGTCCCCGACCCAGATCAGCTTGTCCGTCTCGCGCGCGGAGGTGACGTCCGGGTTGGCGATGCCGTCCTTGAAGCCGAGCAGGTTGCGCTGGGCGCCGGCGGGACGCGGGGCGTTCTGGAAGCCGTCGATGCGCCACTTGATCTGCATGGCGCCGCGGGTGTGCCGGGCGATGTCGCGCAGCGCGTGCAGCACGGTGTCCGTGCTCTGGGCGCAGATCTGCAGGGACAGGTCGCCGTGGCACTCGGCCGCGTTCAGGTTGTCGTTGGGGAAGGTCCGCATCGGGGTGAGCCGGGCGGGCCTGGCCTTGGCGAGGCCGTAGCGGTCGTCGAAGAGGGAGGCGCCGACGCCGACGGTGACGGTCAGGCCGTCGGAGGGGACCTCGGGGCCGAGGATGCCGTTGTCGGAGGGCGGGGCGCCGACGCCCAGGTCGGTGGGGGTGCCGCCGGAGGTGAGGAAGCGGGCCCGCTCGGTGATGGTCTTCAGCAGGTCGGTCAGGCCCTTGCGGTCGTCCGCGATGACGTCCAGGGAGACGAAGGTGGCGGCGGCCGGTGCCGGGGTGACGATGCCGGCCTGGTGGGCGCCGTGGAAGGGGACCTTTGCGGTGCCGTCGGGGTTCGCCGACCCGGCCTGCGCGGTGCCGCCGCTCTCGCCGAGGGCGAAGCCTCCGCCGGCCAGGACCGCTCCGGCGGCGCCGGCGCCCAGCGCGGTCCGCACGAAGGAGCGGCGGGCGGGGCCGACCGGGCAGGCCGACGGTTCGGCAGTGGACATCGCAGGATTCCCTTCGGGGTGCGGGTGCGCGGACATCATCGGGCAGATTTCGGTCATCAGGCGGACTTCCGGATCTCGAGCAGGTCCGGGATCGGGGCGAGGTCTTCCAGCAGCTGGCCCGTGGCGCCGTTCAGCCGCTGCCGGTCGGTCTGGGCGAGCTGGCCGACGGGGGTCCAGTGGGTGCCGTCATGGGCGGCGTCCAGGAGTTTCTGCACGCGGGCGATGTCGGCGTCGACCGTCGGGAGCAGCTTCGGGGCGCGGCGGGTGAGCAGCGGCTCGAGGACGGTGAGCAGCTCGCGGGTGCCGGCGAGGTTGGCGTCGGCGGTGGCGAGGCCCGTGCCGCTGCCCTCGTCGGTGTCGCCGGTCAGCTCGAACTGGAGGGTGTTCTCCAGGATCTCGTGGGCGCGCAGCGGCAGGTCGCCCGGGTCGAAGTCCTGGCTCGGGAAGGCCTTGCGCAGGCCCGCGACGTCGGTGGCGAGCTGCCGGGCAGGGGCGGTCAGGTCGCTCGCGGACTGGCCGTGCCACAGGCCGTACTCCAGGCGCAGGAAGCCGGTGAAGTCCTTGTCCTTCTCGCCGTCCGGAAGTCCGTCGGCGCGGCCGTCGATCTTCTTGTCGTAGTCCTCGAAGGTGCCGTAGGCGGCGCCGAGGGAGGCGTAGGTGCGGTGGGCGGTGAGCCAGTCGGTGCGGGCCTTGTCCAGGTGGCCGTGCTCGATGTCGTCGTCCAGGGTGTGGGTCTGGGTGACGAGGGTGTCCAGCCCCTGCTCGACGTACGTCTTGTACGCCTTCAGGGGTGCGGCGAGGTCCTGTTCGGAGACGGGGACGACCGGCTTGGCCGCGCCGCCGCCGCGCACGGTGACCGGCTTGGAGGTGACGGCCCTGCCGCCGGTGGGGACGCAGCGCCAGGCGTAGGTGCCGCCGGCGACGGTGGCGACGAGGTCGCGGGTGGTGCCGGGGGCGAGGCCCTCGATCTCGCCGTAGACCGCGCTGGTCGACGGGTCGATGAGGTAGACCTCGGAGGTCTTGCCGCCGGTGTTCTGCATCTGGAAGGTCTGCCGGCCGGGCTTGGGCGCGGTGAAGCCCTTGCCGCACTCGGTCTCGGAGACGGCGACGGTCTGGTCACCGGCGGGCTTGGGCCGGGAGAGGGCGACGACGAGTCCTGCGATCACGGCGGGCACGGCGACCACCGCCGCGGGCACCACCCAGACCGGCCGGCGTCGCTCGGGCCGGCTGGCCTTCGGCTCGGGCCGTTCCTTCGCCTGCCGGGGAGCCGTGGTCCGCACGCCCCGCACGAACAGGGTCATCACGACGGCCAGGTAGGCGACGTAGGCCACCACCTGGAGCCAGGTCATGGTCGGGGTGAGGTTGAGGACGCCCTGGATCAGGGTGCTGTACCAGGAACCGGCGTCGACGCTGCTCGCCAGGTCGACCGCATAGGCCGCCTTCCCGGGCAGCACACCGCCCTCCTGGAGATCGCGCAGGCCGTAGCCGAGGACACCGGCGGCGATGACGATCAGGACGGCGCCGGTGGCGGTGAAGAACTTCGTCAGGTTGATCTTCAGCACGCGCCGGTACAGGCCCCAGCACAGGCCCGCCGCCAGGACGAGGCCGATGGCGGCGCCGGTCAGCGGTCCGGCCGACTCGCCGGCTGCCTGCGCGGTGGTCCACAGGAAGAGAGCCGTCTCCAGGCCCTCACGGCCGACCGCGAGGAAGGAGGTGAGGATCAGCACGCCGGAGCCCATGGCAAGGGCGCCGGTCACCCTCTCCTTCAGCTCGCCGGAGAGGCCCCGGGCCGAACGGCGCATCCAGAAGACCATGGCGGTGACGAAGGCGACGGCGATCACGCTGAGGGTGCCGCCGAAGGCCTCCTGGGCGGTTTGCGGCATGGACGCGGCCGTGAAGGTGAGCACCGCGCCGAAGCTCATCGCCACGGCGACGGCGGCCAGGACGCCGGTCCACACCTGGGGCAGCCGCGAGCGCGCCTCGGCCCGCACCAGGGTGGCGACCAGGATGGAGACGATGAGTCCGGCTTCGAGTCCTTCCCTGAGTCCGATCAGGAAACTCGGAAACGCGTCGTCCCACATGCCCTGCTGCCCTCCCTGTTAGTTAGTGAAGGCATACCTTACCTTCGCGGACCATCATGGCCATGCCCATGTAGTCGAATGGTCACGAAGCGGCAATGGACAGGTAAAGTCCGGGAACGTTCGCCGCTCTCCGTTCGTCTTCGGTCCGGTGGGCCGTCTACAAATGTGTAGTCGGAACTTGTCGCAGTCGAAGACGAGTCGAAGCCCAAGTCGAAGTCGAAGGAAAGGGCGTACGGCGATGGCCACTCCCCCACACCTGGCGTCGCAGCTCGCGGTCAACGTGCTCGACGCCCATTCGCTGCTCGCCACCTTCGGCGTGCTCGGCGTCGGCGTGGTGCTCTTCGCGGAGACGGGACTGCTGATCGGGTTCTTCCTGCCCGGAGACTCCCTGCTGTTCACGGCGGGGCTGCTGTGCACGGGCAAGTCCGACAGCGGGGTGCACCTCTCGCTCGGGCCGCTGCTCGTCATGGCGGCCGTGGGCGCGCTGGCCGGTTCGCAGTGCGGGTTCCTGATCGGCCGGAAGGCGGGCGGCGCGCTGCTGGCCCGCAGCCGCTCGGGCAAGCTGCGCGAGGGCGCACAGCGCGCCGAGGAACTCCTCGAGCGGTACGGACACGCGAAGGCGATCGTGCTGGCCCGCTTCATCCCCGTGGTGCGCACCGTGCTGAACCCGCTGGCGGGCGCCCTCGAGGTCCCGGCCAGGACCTTCACCCTCTGGCAGGTCGCGGGCGGCCTCGTGTGGAGCCTCGGTCTCACGCTCGGCGGATACGCGCTGGGCTCCTCGATCCCGAACGTCGACAAGTACCTGCTGCCGCTGATCGCGCTGATCGTCGCCGTGTCCCTCCTCCCGCTCGCGGCCGAGGTGCTGCGCTCCCGCAAAGCGGCCAAGGAAGCCCGCTGATGCTGTCCTGCCTGCCGGGCTCGTCACTGGACCGGGCGCCCGTGTGGCCGGCGTACGGCCGCGCGGTGTGCGCGCCGCACATGGGGGTGAGCCGGTGGCGGGCCCGCCGGGACGGGGCGAGCGCGGCCATGACCGTGCCGGTGGCGTTGTCCGCCGTGAGCAGCGCCGTCAAGCCCCTGGCCGCAGGGGACCGTCCGTGCCGGGGCCTGGCCCTCCGCACTCCGGCGGCGCGTCCCGCGCGGGACGACGGGGCATCCGCGAGCCCTCACCCCGCCGCTGCCCTCGCTGCGGTGTGCGCCCTCGCCATGGCGGCCTCCCGGGCGCGGGCCGGGGCGGACGATCCGCACGGCGTCGTCGCGAGGACGGTGTCCGGCGGCCGGCTGCGCCCGCTGCCGGTGGCGGGAACCGCATGAAGCCCAGGAACGTCGCGGAGCCGGCGGGGACGGTGGCGCTGGGCGCCTGGATCGCGTTCGCTGCGCTGGCCGCCGTGCTGGTGAGCGACCAGGGCGGTCCGTTCGACCTGGACCAGGGCCTGCTGTCCTGGTCCGTCGGGCACCGCCCGCCCGTCGCGGTGGCGGTGGCCCGCGGCCTGACCGCCACGGGCACGGGTGTCGTGCCGTACGTCCTGGTGGTCCTGGCCGGGCTGATCGCGGGACGCTCCGCGCGGCAGCGACTCGAGGCCGTGCTGCTCTGCGCGGTCTGCCTGGGCACGGGCCAGGCGGTGCGGTACGGCGTGATGGAGCTGGTCGCCAGGGCCCGGCCGCCGCAGTACGACTGGCAGACCCAGGCCTCCGGCTGGTCCTTCCCCTCCGGTCACACCACCACGGCCGCACTGACGGCGGGCCTGCTCATGGCGGCCCTGTGCCTGCGTGGCCCGCGCGGCAGGATGGTGCTGTGTCTGCTGGTCGCGTGCTGGGGGGCGGGGGTCGGGCTGACCCGTGTCTTCCTCGGCGTGCACTGGTTCACCGACGTGGTCGGTGGCTGGCTGCTGGCCGTCGGCTGGCTCGGTGTCTTCATCTGCGCGGTGGCCCGGTGGCTGCCCGGGCGATACGTTCCCCGTGCCCCGCAGCCGGGCACACCCCACCCGAACAACGCGGCCGACGGGCCGGTGGAGAGAGATGCGCCCCAGGATCCTCATCGTCGAAGACGATCACGCCCTGCGTGACGTGCTGCGGCGTGGTCTGCAGGACGAGGAGTTCGACACGGTGTGCGCCGGCGACGGTGCCACCGCCCTGCGGCTGGCGACACCGGACGTGTCCGCCGTCGTGCTGGACGTCGGCCTGCCCGACGCCGACGGCCGTGACGTCTGCCAGGCGATGCGGGCCAACGGCTTCCTCGCCCCGGTCCTCTTCCTGACCGCACGGCAGGGACTCACGGACCGCCTGTCCGGCTTCTCGGCCGGCGGGGACGACTACCTGCCCAAGCCGTTCCACCTGGCCGAGCTGGCCGCCCGGCTGCGCGCCGCCCTGCGCCGGACCGCGCCCCCGGCCGCGGCCGCCGCCGCGG
>NZ_JBEPBF010000135.1:0-27384 GCF_040298985.1 Streptomyces sp. NPDC001093
CGCGCCGGCCCGGCCGCCCGTACGCCCATGACCCCGCCCCGTCCACCGGGCCGCCCGCCAGGTGCACGCGCGCCGGCGCAGACGCAGCCGTGAGTCCGGGGCGACGCTCTCGGTCGGTTCCATTCCCGTCCCTCTCACAGCCGGCGGTGCCCACGCCACGCGGCCCGATGTCCGACAGCCATCAGCGGCTCCGCGTTGAAGAAACCCTCCTCGCACGCCGGAAGCGCACGGGGATGCCCCAACCGCAGCCGGGCACGGCAGGTGCACATCTCAACAGTAGGCCGCGGAAGGCTTCCACGGGCACCGGTCGTCGACGGTTGCCCGAATGCGCCCGGGCCACCCGTATGCAACTGATATGCGCCGATCGGGTGGTCTTCAACCGCTACTACTCGGTCGGAAGCGCGACTTCGGCCGCGGCTTCGGGGCCCTGCTCCAAGAGGACACCGAAACCGTCCTCGTTCAGGACAGGAACCTTCAATTGCATGGCCTTGTCGTACTTCGATCCCGGGTTGTCACCCACGACGACGAACGAGGTCTTCTTCGACACCGATCCGGTCACCTTCGCGCCCCGGGTCTGCAGTGCCTCCTTCGCGCCGTCGCGGGTGAAGTTCTCCAGCGTGCCGGTGACGACGACCGTGAGCCCCTCCAGCGGGCGCGGGCCCTCGTCCTGGCCGGTCGAGGCGTCCTCCAGCGGGACTCCAGCGGCCTTCCACTTGCGGACGATCTCGCGGTGCCAGTCCTCGGCGAACCACTCCTTGAGCGCGGCGGCGATGATCGGGCCGACGCCGTCGGTGGACGCGAGCTCTTCCTCGGTGGCCTGTTCGATGCGGTCGATGGAGCGGAACTCGCGGGCGAGGGCCTGCGCGGCGACCGGCCCGACATGCCGGATGGACAGCCCGTTCAGGAAGCGCGCGAGCGGCCGGGACTTGGCCGCCTCGATGTTCTCCAGCAGCGCGAGGGTGTTCTTCTTCGGCTCGCCCTTCTGGTTGGCGAAGACCGTGACGACCTTCTCCTCGCCCGTCTTGGGGTCCCGCTTGGGCAGACCGCTGTCGGGGTCGAGGACATAGGCCTTGATGGGCAGCAGCTTCTCCACCGTCAGGTCGAACAGGTCGCCCTCGTCCACCAGCGGCGGGTCGGCCGGTTCCAGCGGGCGGGTGAGCGCGGCGGCGGCCACCCCGCCGAAGTGCTCGATGTCCAGGCACTCGCGGCCGGCGAGATAGGAGACACGCTCGCGCAACTGGGCCGGGCAGGTACGGCCGTTGGGGCAGCGGAGGTCGATGTCGCCCTCCTTCATGGGCCGGAGCGGGGTGCCGCACTCGGGGCACTCGCCCGGCATCACGAACTCCCGCTCGCTGCCGTCCCTGAGGTCGACCACCGGGCCGAGGATCTCCGGGATGACGTCACCGGCCTTGCGGATGACGACCGTGTCACCGATGAGGACGCCCTTGGCCTTGACCACCTCCTGGTTGTGCAGGGTGGCGAACTCGACCTCGCTGCCCGCGACCGTGACCGGCTCGACCTGGGCGTACGGCGTGACCCGGCCGGTGCGGCCGACGCCCACCTTGATGTCGACGAGCTTGGTGTTGACCTCCTCCGGCGCGTACTTGTACGCGATCGCCCAGCGCGGCGCCCGCGCGGTGGAGCCGAGGCGGCCCTGGAGGCGGATCTCGTCCAGCTTGACCACGACACCGTCGATCTCGTGCTCCACGGAGTGGCGGTTCTCGCCGTAGTGGGCGATGAACTCGCGTACGCCGTCGAGGTCGTCGACCACGCGGTTGTGCCGGGAGGTGGGCAGGCCCCAGGTCTTCAGCAGGTCGTAGGCCTGGGAGAGGCGGGTCAGGCCCGTGAAGCCCTCCAGGGCGCCGATGCCGTGGACGACCATGTGCAGCGGGCGGGTGGCGGTGACGCGCGGGTCCTTCTGGCGCAGCGAACCGGCGGCGGCGTTGCGGGGGTTGGCGAACGGTTTGTCACCGGCGGCGACCAGGCGTTCGTTCAGCTCGAGGAACTTCTCCATCGGGAAGTAGACCTCGCCGCGGATCTCCACCAGGCCGGGGACCTTGTCGCCCTTCAGCCGGTCCGGGATCTCCGCGATCGTGCGGACGTTGGGTGTGATGTCCTCGCCGGTGCGGCCGTCGCCGCGGGTGGCCGCGCGGGTGAGCCGGCCGTTCTCGTACGTGAGGTTGACGGCGAGGCCGTCCACCTTCAGCTCGCACAGGAAGTGGTATTCCTGGTCGCCGAGTTCGCGCGCGATGCGCTCGGCCCAGGCGGCCAGCTCGTCGTCGTTGAAGGTGTTGTCGAGGGACAGCATCCGCTGGCGGTGCTCGACCGCGGTGAACTCCGTCTCGTACGACCCCGCGACCTTCTGGGTCGGCGAGTCGGGCGTGCGCAGCTCCGGATACTGCTCCTCCAGGGCCTCCAGAGTCTTCAGGAGCCTGTCGAACTCGGCGTCGCTGATGACGGGAGCGTCCTTCACGTAGTACCGGAAGCGGTGCTCCTCGATCTGCTCAGCGAGCTGCGCGTGCTTGTCACGTGCCTCGGCGGGCACTGCCGTCTCCGCCTGCTGCTTGTCGCCGGCCACCGTGTTGTCCTCCCGTTACTCTGGGTTGTCCGCGAGAGATCTCGCCGCCCGGACGCAGTGGGCGAGCGCCTGGCGTGCGTAGACGGGGGAAGCGCCCGCCAGACCGCACGCCGGGGTGACCGTGACCGCCTCCGTGAGCAGCCCCGGATGCAGCCCCAGCCTGCGCCACAGCGTCCTGACACCCATGACGCTACCGGCAGGGTCTGACAATGGGCCGTCCGTGCCCGGCACGACACCGGCGAACAGCCGCGTACCGGCCTCGACGGCCTCGCCGATCGCGTCGTCGTCACGTTCGGTGAGCAGCGAGAAGTCGAGGGAGACACCCGCCGCGCCGGCCCGCCGCAGCAGGGCGAGGGGCACGTCGGGAGCGCAGGAGTGGACGATCACGGGCCCGCCGTCGTGGGCCCCGATCACGTCGCGCAGGGTGGCCTCCACGATCTGCCGGTCCACGGCTCGGTGGCTGCGGTAGCCGCTGGCGGTGCGGACCTGTCCGCGCAGGACGGCGGTGAGGGAGGGCTCGTCGAGCTGCAGCAGGAGCCGGGCGCCCGGGATCCGGCGGCGTACCTCGGCCAGGTGCAGCCGCAGACCCTCGGCGAGGGAGGCGGCCAGGTCGCGGCAGGCGCCGGGGTCGGAGAGGGCGGCCTCGCCGTTCCTCAGCTCGAGCGCGGCGGCGAGCGTCCACGGCCCGACCGCCTGCACCTTCAGATCGCCCTCGTAACCCTGGGTGAACTCCTCCAGGGCGTCCAGGTCCTCCCCCAGCCAGGACCACGCCCGCTTGGTGTCCCGGCCCGGCCGGTCCCCGATGCGCCAGCCGCTGGGCTCCACGCGCGCGTACAGCTCGACGAGCATCCCGGCGGTACGGCCGATCATGTCGGCGCCGGGGCCGCGCGCGGGCAGCTCGGGCAGGAAGGGGAAGTCCTCGAAGCTGCCGGTGACGGTCTTGGCCGCTTCCCTGGCGTCCCCGCCGGGCATGGACCCGATTCCGGTGGCCCCCGGGAACCTGAACTGGCTGTTCTCACTCACCCCGGCAGGGTATGCCGAACACCGGGGGGCTCGGCCCCTGGACCCCGGGTGCCGTCCACCCACCACCCGACCCGGTCGGCTGGGAGGCGGGCGGGTCAGCGTCTCGGTGTGCGGTGCCGCTCCGCAAAGGCGAGCAGAGCGTCAGGGTCGGCCACCGTCAGGTTGTTGCGGAAGCGGGCGCGTTCCCAGGAGATGTCCTGGCCGCCGTGGAGGCTGCCCGCGCCGATGAACTCGCCGGCGGCGTCGAGGAGGGCGATCGTGGGGCTGCCGGGGCAGCGACAGATGTCGCCCGTGAACTCGCCCGTGGTGGTCAGCGCGCGCAGTTCCGTCAGCTCCTGCGGGGCGAGGACCTCCCCCGCCACCGGGCGTTCGGCGAGCGGCGTGCCCAGGTCCGGGCCGCCCAGGATCAGCACGCCCTCCGTCCGGGACCAGGCCCTCGCCGGCCGGTCCCGGACCTCGGCGCCGCTGGTCGCGCTCACCGCCCCGGCCGCACGGTCAGGTCGTTGACCTCCGCGTCCCCGGGCAGGTCCAGGGCCATGAGGATCGTCGTGGCGACCGACTCGGGGTCGATCCACCTCGACGCGTCGTACTCCTTGCCCTCCTGCTGGTGGACCTTGGCCTGCATGGGGCTGGCCGTGCGGCCGGGGTAGACCGAGGTGACCCGGACGCCGTTCGCGTGCTCCTCGTGGCGCAGGGAGTCGGCGAGGGCCTTCAGGCCGTGCTTGGAGGCGGCGTACGCGGACCAGCCGGCGTGGGCGCTCAGGCCGGCGCCGGAGTTGACGAAGATCACATGGCCGTGGGCCGCGCGCAGCTGGGGCAGGAAGTGCCGGGTCAGCTCGGCGGGGGCCATCAGGTTGACGTTGAGCTGGTGACGCCAGGACTTGGGGGTCAGGTCGCCGACCTCGCCCAGGTCGACGACGCCCGCGATGTGCAACAAGGAGTGCACCCGGTCCGGGAGGGTCTGGTGCGAGAAGGCCCAGGAGAGCCGCTCCGGGTCGGCCAGGTCACCGACCAGGGTCCGGGCGCCGGGGAACTCGGCCGCCAGCTCCTTCGCGCGGCCCGCGTCGCGCGCGTGCAGCCACAGTTCGTCCCCGCGCGCGTGCAGACGGCGGGCGACGGCCGCGCCGATGCCGGAACCGGCCCCGGTGATCACATGAGTAGCCATGCCCGCCATGCTCGCATCAGTGCACGCCGAGCTGCTCCTCCAGGTACGCCAGCGCACCGACCGGCTCCTCGGCGAAGAACACCAGCTCGGACAGCGGACGGGGCAGGAAGCCCTCCTCCTCCATGCGGCGGAACTGCTGCTTGAGGCCGTCGTAGAAGCCCGCGGTGTTCAGCAGGACGACCGGCTTGCCGGTGCGGCCGTGCTTCTTCAGCTCCAGGATCTCGGTGGCCTCGTCCAGCGTGCCGGTGCCGCCCACCATGATCACCACGGCGTCGGCGTTCTCCAGCAGCAGTTTCTTGCGTTCGGCGAGGTCGGCGGCGATGACCATCTCGTCGGCGCCGGGCCGCGCCTTGTTGGCGAGGAACTCCACGGACACGCCCAGCAGCCTGCCGCCCGCCTCGTGCACCCCGTCCGCGACGACCTTCATCAGACCGACGTCGGAACCGCCCCAGACCAGGGTGTGACCGCCCTTGCCGATGAGCTCCGCGAACTCGCGCGCGGGGCGCGTGTAACGCTCGTCGAGGTCGGCGGCGGACAGGAAGACGCAGATGTTCATGGCCCCTACCGTACGGCCCCGCCACATGGGCGGTACCGGGCGGGAAGAAGCACGGGGCCGCCGGTGCTGTCCTTGTATGGCCGAAGGACACACGATCACCATCGACAAGAGCGAGCAGCACGTGCGCGTGGTGCACGGCGACCAGGTGCTCGCGGAGACCGACCGACCGCTCGTGCTGCGCGAGACGGGCTGTCCCGTGCGGTACTACATCCCCGCCGAGGACGTACGCCTCGACCTGCTGACCCCCTCCGGCACGCACACCGTGTGCCCCTTCAAGGGCACGGCGTCCTACTGGTCGCTGCCGGACGCGCCGGACCTGGTGTGGGCGTACCCGGACCCGAAACCGGGGGTGACGGAGATCAAGGATCACTTCTGCTTCTACGACGTCGACGTGTCGTGAGCGATGAGTCCGTGCCGGTACGGCAGTCTGCACCGACATGGACAAGAAGACGACTTCGCGGGACGGAACCACCCTCGCGTACCAAGTGACCGGTCAGGGGCCGACGGTGGTCCTGGTGAGCGGCGCGATGTCCACCGGTGGCACCCTTGCGCCCCTGGCGCAGCGCATCGCGGGCCACTGCACGGCCGTCGTCTACGACCGCCGGGGCCGCGGCGAGAGCGGGGACACGAAGCCCTACGCGGTCGAGCGCGAGGTCGAGGACCTGGCCGCGCTGATCGACGCCGTGGAAGGCGAGGCGGCGCTGTTCGGGGTCTCCTCGGGCGGCGCGCTGGTGCTCGAGGCGGTGGCGAGCGGGCTGCCGGTCGGCCGGGCCGCCGTGTACGAGGTGCCGTACGCCGACTTCCTGCAGGGGGGCGCCGAGCGGGAGGCCACGTACAAGGAGCAGCTGAACAAGGCGCTCTCCGAGGACCGGCGCGGGGACGCGGTGGAGCTGTTCCTGCGGCTGACGGGTCTGGCCGAGGGGATGATCCAGCGCGCCCGCCAGTCGCCGATGTGGGCCGGCATGGAGGCCGTCGCGCCGAGTCTCGCCTACGACGACACGGTCATGGGTGACGGTCTGCTCCCCCGCGACCGGCTCGCCGCGATCTCCGTGCCCGTGCTGGCGGTCACGGGCGGCGCCAGCCCGGAGTGGATGCACAGGGCGGGCCAAGCCGTTGCGGAAGCGGTGCCCCGGGGCACGTACCGGGTGCTTCCGGGGCAGACCCACATGGTGGAGCCGGAGGTGCTGGGACCGGTGCTCGCGGAGTTCGTGGCCGGCTAGGGGTGCCTACACCGCTGCGGCCGTCGCGCGCGTGGTCGACGCGATCGTCGCCGAACCGACCACGCGCGTGCCGTCGTACAGGACGATCGCCTGGCCGGGGGCGACGCCGCGGACCGGTTCGGTGAAGCGCACGCGCAGCTCGCCGTCGACCGGCTCGGCGACGACCTCGGTCTCGCCGCCGTGGGCGCGCAGCTGGGCGGTGTAGCTGCCGGGGCCGGTGGGGGCGGTGCCGCACCAGCGGGGCTTGATCGCGGTGAGGGCGGTGACGTCCAGGGCGGCGGCGGGGCCGACGGTGACCGTGTTGGTGACCGGCGAGATGTCGAGGACGTAGCGGGGCTTGCCGTCGGGGGCGGGCGTGCCGATCCTGAGGCCCTTGCGCTGGCCGATGGTGAAGCCGTACGCGCCCTCGTGCGTGCCCAGCCTGGTGCCGGACTCGTCGACGATGTCGCCCTCCGCCCTGCCCAGCCGCTGGGCCAGGAAGCCCTGGGTGTCGCCGTCGGCGATGAAACAGATGTCGTGCGAGTCGGGCTTCTTGGCGACCGCGAGACCGCGGCGCTCGGCCTCGGCGCGGATCTCCTCCTTGGTGGTGATCGTGTCGCCGAGCGGGAACATCGCGTGGGCGAGCTGCTTCTCGTCCAGCACACCGAGGACGTACGACTGGTCCTTCGCCATGTCGGAGGCGCGGTGCAGTTCGCGGGAGCCGTCCTCGCGCACGATCACCTTGGCGTAGTGGCCGGTGCACACCGCGTCGAAGCCCAGCGCCAGCGCCTTGTCGAGCAGCGCGGCGAACTTGATCTTCTCGTTGCAGCGCAGGCACGGGTTGGGGGTGCGGCCGGCCTCGTACTCGGCGACGAAGTCCTCGACCACGTCCTCGCGGAAGCGGTCGGCGAGGTCCCAGACGTAGAAGGGGATGCCGATGACGTCGGCCGCGCGGCGGGCGTCACGCGAGTCCTCGATGGTGCAACAGCCCCGCGCGCCGGTCCGGAACGACTGCGGGTTCGCGGAGAGCGCGAGGTGGACGCCGGTGACGTCGTGGCCGGCTTCCGCGGCGCGCGCGGCGGCGACGGCGGAGTCGACTCCGCCGGACATGGCGGCGAGGACGCGGAGGGGGCGCTGCGGGGTCTCAGTCATAGCCCCTCCAGGGTACGGGGCCGCGGGAACCGGGACCGCCGGATATCCGTTGACGATCACAGGGAGCGGAACGGGGCGTGTGCGGGGGCGGGATGAGTGACACGGATCGGTGGCTGGGGCGGCGGGCCCTGTTCGTCGGTGGCGCGGTGACCGCCGTGGGTACGGCCGCGCCGGCCCGTGCGGAGCTGACGCACCTGTGGTGGCGGCTGCCCGGGGTGGAGAAGCCCCGGGTGGCGGGGGCCGTGGACTTCCGGGGCGCGCGCTGGGTGCCGGCGTCCCCGGCGAACTACCGGCGGGCGGACCGGCCGGACGACTACGCGATCGACCGGGTCGTCATCCATGTCACGGAGGGCGGCTACGCGAGCGCGGTCAAGGCCTTCCAGGACCCGGCACACGGCGCGGCGGCGCACTACATCGTGCGCAGGGACGGGCGTATCACCCAGCTGATACGGGAGCTGGACGTGGCGTTCCACGCGGGCAACCGTGAGTACAACGAGCGCAGTGTGTGCATCGAGCACGAGGGTCTCGTGGCGGACGCCTCCTCCTTCACGGAGGCCGCGTACGCGTCCTCGGCCCGGCTGACGGCGGCGATATGCGCCCGGTACGGCATGCCCGATCCGGGGCCTCACTGGGACTGGGAGCGATACCTGAAAAAAATCAAGGCCTAGGCCCTTTTTCGTCCGGTAGGTGTGGTTCTATCCTGTTTACAAGACCTACGAGACGAGTGAGGGAGCCCAAGCGGAGTAGCCGACTTCAGCGCGAGATATCTGTTCTCTTCAAGGAGAGGTACACCATCTCCGCTGGTGCCGACATCGACGCTCGGGCTGAGAGGCCGGAAGGTCGCAAGGACTGGACCGGAAGGCGACCCCCATCACCTGATCCGGACAATGCCGGCGAAGGGAACCCGCCTCGTAGGTCGCCTTTGTGTGCTCAGCTGAGCCCCGCCGCCCGTGCCCGCTCCACCGCCGGTCCGATCGCCTTGGCGACGGCCTCGACGTCCGCCTCCGTGGAGGTGTGGCCGAGGGAGAAGCGCAGGGTGCCGCGGGCCAGGTCCGGCTCGGTGCCGGTGGCGAGCAGGACGTGGCTGGGCTGGGCGACGCCGGCGGTGCAGGCGGAGCCGGTCGAGCACTCGATGCCCTGGGCGTCCAGCAGAAGCAGCAGGGAGTCGCCCTCGCAGCCGGGGAACGTGAAGTGCGCGTTGGCCGGCAGGCGGCCCTCGGATGCCGGGTCGCCGCCGAGGATCGCGTCCGGGACGGCGCTGCGGACCGCCGCGATCAGCTGGTCGCGCAGGGCGCCGATCTCCCGGGCGAACCACTCCCGCCGCTCGGCGGCGAGGCGGCCGGCGACGGCGAAGGACGCGATGGCGGGGACGTCGAGGGTGCCGGAGCGGACGTGCCGCTCCTGGCCGCCGCCGTGCAGGACCGGCACGGGGGTCTGGTCGCGGCCCAGCAGCAGCGCGCCGATGCCGTACGGGCCGCCGATCTTGTGGCCCGACACGGTCATCGCGGCGAGGCCGGAGGCGGCGAAGTCGACCGGGAGCTGACCGAAGGCCTGGACCGCGTCGGCGTGCATCGGGATGCCGAACTCTGCGGCGACCTCGGCGAGTTCGCGGACCGGCAGGATCGTGCCGATCTCGTTGTTGGCCCACATCACGGTGACCAGGGCGACGTCGTCGGGGTTGCGGGCGATGGCCTCGCGCAGGGCGTCGGGGTGGACGCGGCCGTAGGGGTCGACGGGGAGGTACTCGACCGTCGCGCCGTCGCGCTCGCCGAGCCAGTGGACGGCGTCGAGGACGGCGTGGTGCTCGACGGGGCTGGCCAGGACGCGGGTGCGGGCCGGGTCGGCGGCGCGGCGGGACCAGTACAGGCCCTTCACCGCGAGGTTGTCGGCCTCGGTGCCGCCCGAGGTGAAGACGACCTCGCTGGGGCGGGCGCCGAGCGCCTCGGCGAGGGTCTCACGGGATTCCTCGACCGTGCGGCGTGCCTGCCGGCCGGATGCGTGAAGGGAGGAGGCGTTGCCCGTGATGCTCAACTGGGCGGTCAGGGCCTCTGCCGCCTCCGGGAGCATCGGGGTCGTCGCGGCGTGGTCGAGGTAAGCCATGGTGAGGCCGATTCTACGGCGCCGGGACCCTGCGGTCGGCTTCGGCCGTGCAGGTTGGCCTGGCCTGCCCTGCACCCTGCCGGGTTGCACCCGGACTTGGCGGCCTGGCACCCGGCACGGCACTGTCGGCCGTACCCACCCGTTCCGCCCGGCGGAGCGGCTGCCCACGGCGGTGGGCGTCCCTGCCCCGGTGGCAGTGGCGAGGGTGGCGGGCCGGGTCTCCCCACGGCGGTGGCGGGGTGGCGGCCACGTGATGCAAGGCCACACGGTGAGGGCCAAGTGCCCTACGGCGGTGGCTTGTCGGGCCTCCGGCACTGACGCCGGTGGGCCGGGTGACCCCAGGACGCGGGTGGCGGGGGTGGATCGGGTATGCCCCCAGCGATGGCGGGAGCGGGGACAGCGGGCCAGGTGCGCCTGCGGCGGTGACGGGGTAACGGCGTGGCGGGCCTGGTGCCCCGCAGCGGTGGCGGCGACGGTGCCTTGCGGGCACCCCCGTGCGACGGTGACACGGTCGGCGAAGGTGGCGCGCGGGTGCGCCTGCGGCACCGGTGGAGGTCCGGGGCGGGCGCGTCCGTGGCGAGGCGGTGAGGCTGGTGCCCCGCAGTGCTGCTGGCGACGGTGGCTCGTCGGAACCCTGCGGCAGTGGCGAGGGTGGAGCGGGTGTGCCTGCGGCGCGGGTGGAGGTCCAGGGCGGGCGCGTCCGTGGCGAGGCGGTGAGACCGGTGCCTCGCAGCGGTGGCGGCGACGGTGGCTCGTCGGAACCCTGCGGCAGTGGCGAGGGTGGGGCGGGTGTGCCTGCGGCGCGGGTGGGGGGTCCGCGGTGGGTGCGCCCGTGGCAGGTGCGGTGGTGGCGGTCGGCCGTCGCGGGGCGGGTGCCCGCGGTGGGGCGGCCGCTGGCCGGCCGGGTGCCCCGTCGTCCTCGGGGCTGCCCTCGTCAGGCGGCGCTGCCCCGGCTCACAGGCTCCACGACAGCGTGTGGGAGACCTCCATCGCGATGGCGAGGACGGCCAGGTCGGCCACGCCCAGGGTCAGGCCCAGCAGGGCCCGGCCGCGGCGAGCGGTGCCGCGCCAGAGGGAGACGGCGGCCAGGACGATGGCGATCGGGCCGAGGAAGATGTTGAGGACGAGCAGGCCGAGAAGGCCCAGGATGAAGGACGCGACGGCCATGCCGTCGGCGTCGCGTGCGGCCGGGCGGGTGTCGTTGCCGCTCGTGACCGGTGCGGTGAGTTGCATGGTGCTCAGCTCCTGGAAGTCGTGGCGGACGGTCAGTTGGCCGGCGTGCGGCGTCGGCGGCCGAGGCGCTCGCGGATCGCGAAGATGCCGAGCCAGACGGCGATGACGGCGGCGACGGCGGCGGTGACGGTCAGCGGCGCGTGGGCGACGGTGCCCAGCACGACACCGAGCAGCATAAGTGCGGCGACGAGGAACAACATGGGATCAGATCCCCCCTCCGGGATACCTCGTATCGGGCCGGTGTGAAGTTTCGGTGAACAGTTGTAGTAACACTTGTTCACTGACTTCTATGCTAGCGCGCTTCCCGGCTTCCCAATTCCAGAGAACAGTTGTTAACTGGATGACATGAGTCACACCCTCGGCATCCGGCAGGCGCAGAAACAGAAGACCCGGCAGGCGTTCCTCGACGCGGCGCTCGCGCTGCTGGAGGAGCAGAGCCTGAGCAGCCTGGGTCTGCGCGAGGTCACCCGGGCCGTCGGCGTCGCACCGACCGCGTTCTACCGGCACTTCCGCTCGACCGCCGACCTCGGTGTGGCGCTGGTCGACGAGGCGCTGGGCAGCCTGCACGCGATGGTGCGGACGACGGTGTCCACGGCGGGCGACAGCGAGGAGCGCATCACGCGCGCCATCGAGTTGATCGCCCGCCACGTGGACGCGTACCCCGCGCATGTCCGGTTCATCGCCCGGGAACGGCACGGCGGGGTGCAGCCGGTGCGGGAGGCCATCCGTGCCCAACTGGTCCGGTTCGCCGAGGAGGTGAAGGCCGAGCTGGCCAAGGACCCCGAGGCCGCGGGCTGGAGCGACGACGACCTGCTGATGCTCGCGCACCTCTACGTCGACCAGATGCTCATCACCGCCTCGCTCTTCCTGGAGGCCCTGGAGGCGCCGGCGGAGGAGCGGGAGCGCGTCACCCAGCTCGCCACCCGGCAGCTGCGGCTCATCTCCATCGGCCGCGGCCACTGGCTGGACTGAGCCGCCGCGGGACAGCGGCGAAAGGGGCGGCAGGCCCGCTGTGCGCCGCCCCTCTCGCCGTACGGTTCTCCGCTCTGTCCCTCCCTCAGCCCTGCTGGGCCTGTCCGCCACCCGGACCGCCGCAGCCGCCGCCCTGGCCGCCGGGTGCGCCGCTCGGCATGCCCGCGGGGGCACCGCTGGGCGTGCCGGTGGGCTTCACGGACGACCCGCCCGACGGCGCGCCCGAAGGCCTGCCGGACGGCATCCCGCTCGGCATCCCGCTCGGCATCCCGGCCGGCCGGCGGCCGGTGCCGCCCGTGGGCATGCCGGACGGCGCCCGGCAGGCCTGCCGCTGAGCGGGGTTGCCGCCGGACGAGGAGGAGTCGCCCGAGCCGCACGCGGTCAGCAGCAGCGGGGACAGGGCCAGCAGGGCGACGGCGGGGACGAGACGGGCACGTTTCATGCGAGTCAGCTCCGGTGAGGGTGAGGAAGTCCTGAGGAGCCGCACTCAACCAGCGCTGTCTTGGCGACACTTGGGCTCTTCCTGTCCGCCGGCTGTCAATCGGGGGCAGGGCCCCTCCTGGTACACGGCCGTGACAGAACGGGCCGCCGCCAGCAGTTCCGCGCGGGCTTCGGGCGGGTCCAGCAGCTCCACCTGGTCGGAGAACGCGAGGAGTTGGCGGACCGCGCGCAGCGCCGGGTAGGTGAGCCGGGCGGTGACCCAGTCGCTCTCGCCGTCGTCGTCGGGCGGTGCCGTCAGCTGGGCGGCGGCCATCCGCAGGAACATGTCGAGCAGCTCGCGCCGTACCCGCACGGTGACCTCGATCCCGCCCGGCCGGTCCTCCACCTGGCAACGCAACACCGCCCAGACGTCGGCGAGTTCGACACCCGGGCGGCGCCGCACCGGCTCGTCCAGCGGCCGGGCCGAGCGGATCCGGTCGGCCCGGAACAGGTGCGGCGCTCCGCGCCGGTCGGCGACCAGGTACCAGACCCCGGCCTTGGCGACCAGGCCGTACGGGTCCACGGTGTACGTCCGCGGCTCCCGCTCCCCGCTGTGCCGGTAGCGCAGCCTCAGGCGCCGGTCGGCGAACACCGCGTCCTGCAGCACCTCCAGGTCGACGGCCTGCTGGGGGCCGCTCTTCCAGCGGGTGGCGTCCACCAGGATGCGGCGGCTGGTCACCTCGGCGGCGGGCCGGTGCGGCGCCGGCAGCGCGGCCATCACCTTGCGCAGGGCCGAGCCGAGGGCCGCGTCGAGACCGAGCGCGGCGTGGGCGCCCTGGGCCGCCAGGATGAACAGGGCGCGGGACTCGTCGGCGGTCAGTCCGGTGACGTCGGTGCGGAAACCGGCGAGGAGTTCGATGCCGCCGTGCCGGCCGCGCTCGGCGTACACCGGGACGCCGGAGGCCGACAGCGCCTCGATGTCCCGGTAGATGGTGCGGACCGACACCTCCAGCCGGTCGGCGAGTTCGTGCGCGGGAACGCGCCCCCGGGTCTGCAGGAGCAGCAGGATCGACAGCAGCCGGTCGGACTTCACGCGCCCAGAATCCCGTCCCCGGCGGGCTTCTCGCAAATGTTGACGGCAGGTGTCAGGTTAACGCGCGATCCTCGTCCTACCGACTCGCGGAGACGTCCCACCGGCTCATCGAGCGGTCCTACCGACTCACCGAGACGGTCCCACCGACCACCGGGGAAACAGAGAGGCACACCATGACCACCACCACCGGTTTCACCGACCCGCGTCCCGTCTACACCCGCGCCACCGAGCAGGCGGCGGCCCTCATCAAGAGCGTGCGCCCCGAACAGCTCACCGCCCCGACCCCCTGTTCCGAGTACGACGTACGGGCCCTGCTGGGCCACATCGTCGGCGGCACCCGGCGGATCGCGGTGGTCGGCGAGGGCGGCGACGGAATGGCGGTGGAGCCGACCGCCCACGGGGTCGCGGACGACGGCTGGACGGCGGCCTACGACGAGGTACGCGTCCGCGTGCTGAAGGCGTGGGAGAGCGACGAGCGGATGACGTCCCCGGTGCGGGTGCCGTGGGGCGAGGTGCCGGGCCACGCGGCGCTCTCCGGCTATGTCATGGAGATCGTGACCCACACCTGGGACCTCGCCGAGGCGGTCGGCCACCCGCTCGAACTCGACCCGGAGCTCGCCGAGTTCGCCCTGGCGACCGCCCACGCGGTCCTGCCGGACTCCCGGCCGCGGGACGCCGAGACGCCCTTCGACGACCGCCGGGTGGCCCCCGAGGACGCCGACGTCTACGGGGAGCTGGCGGCCTGGCTGGGCCGCACCCCGATCGACCGGGCCTGAGTGCCGGGACGCGCCGCCGGGCTCACGGCCGCCTTCCGGGTACGGGTGCGCCGTTGCGCGCGGTCGCCCGCGGGAGGCCACCGCGGCCCGGGCCCGTTCCGGCCGAGCCGTCGGAGATCCGGGTTAGCCCAGCCTCACCCGGGCCAGCTGGCGGGACTGGGCGACCAGGTGGTTCTCGGTGTCCCAGACCTCGGCGTCCTCCTCCAGGAAGCCGCCGGCCAGGTTGCGGGTGGTGATGGACACCCGCAGCGGGCCGGGGGCCGGGCGGCGGCGGACGTGGACGGTGAGCTCGACCGTGGGCACCCAGCCCTTCAGGCCGAGCTCGAAGGCCGTGGGCGGCAGGGCGTCCACCGCGAGCAGCAGGGACAGGGGGTCGGCGTCACGGCCGTCGGCCAGGCCGAACCAGGCCCGCATCTCCCCCTTGCCGGACGGCGCGCCGAGGGCCCAGCCGACGGTCGCCGGGTCCAGCTTGAGCATCAGGCGGTCGGCGATCGCCGAGCCGCCCTCGACCGGGGAAGGGCCGTCCGCCGGGCCGAAGCACTCTTCCAGCGGCGGGATCGCGGGCGGCGTCGCGGTCGTACGGACGTCGTCGGGGAGGGCGGTGAGGTCGCCGTAGGAGGCGAGGACGCGGATGCGTTCCACCTCGTTGCCCTCGTCGTCGTACTGGAAGAGGGAGGCCTGGCCGGTGGAGAGGGTGCGGCCGGTGCGGACCAAGTCCGTGCGGACGACCGCCGGGCCGGGGCGGGACGCGGTGAGGTAGTGCGCGGAGACGGTGAACGGGTCCCGGTGCGGAAGCGCGTCCGCGAGGGCCCGGCCCAGCACGGCCAGCAGGTAGCCGCCGTTGACGGCGTTGAAGATGGTCCAGCCGGCCGAGAGGTCGATGTCGTAGACGCCGGGCTCGCGCCGGGTGACCGCGGTGTCGCGGTCGAACTCACTGTCGCCGATCACGGCCCGCGACGGGGAGGGTGCGGATGCTGCTTCTGGCATGGATGAACGGTACAACAGCAAACTACTAAGCGGTAGCTTTTTGAGCTGGATGAGCCCGTTCCGCCGGGCGTCCGCCGGGCGGGGATCCGCCTCCCGGGTGAGGTTCCGGCAATTTCTAAGTAAGTGTCCAGACACGTCCACAACCTCGAGCGCCGGTTTCCCCTCTATGGGGACATGAGCCTCACCGGGACTCCGTTCCTCTACACGACCATCTTGCTGGCCGTGGTCGCACTGATACTGCCGCTCGTCCTGTGGTCACGGGTGCGCGGGCCCAAGCCCCTGCGCACCGCGGCCCGGCTGCTGATGCTGCTGTTCGCCCAGGGCACCGCCGTCACACTGATCTTCGTGCTGGTCAACAACCAGAACAACCTGTACGACAACTGGGCCGACCTGCTCGGCACCGGCAACCACGTCCAGCAGGCCCAGGACCTGGGCCGCGACGGCACCGGCGGCATAGCGGTGAAACGGTTGCCCAAGGTCAAGCAGACCTTCACGGCGGCCGACGGTCCCGGCATGCACGCGGCCGGCGGAGTGAAGGTCACCCAGCTCAAGGGCCGCGTCTCCGGGGTGAACGCCGAGGTCTACGTCTGGCTGCCGCCGCAGTACGACGACCCGGCCTACCGCAACAAGAAGTTCCCGGTGGTGGAACTGCTGCCGGGCTACCCCGGTTCGGCGAAGGCCTGGTTCGGCTCCATGAAGGCGCACGAGCAGCTGCTGCCGCTGATGAAGAGCGGCCAGGTGGCGCCCTTCATCCTGGTCGCCCCGCGCACCAACCTGCTGGCGGGCGTCGACACCGGCTGCGCCAACATCCCCGGTCAGGTCAACGCGGACACCTGGCTCAGCATCGACGTACCGAAGATGGTCATGGACAACTTCCGGGCCGAGCCGGCGCCGCAGGGCTGGGCCGCGGCCGGGTACTCGGCGGGCGCGCACTGCGCGGTCAAGCTGGCCGTGGCCCACCCGGACCGCTACCGGGCCGCCGTGAGCCTGTCCGGCTACAACGACCCGATCGGCGAGCGCAACTCCCTCGCCTCGCAGAACCTCACCGTGCGCAACGAGAACAACCCCTACCTGCTGCTGAAGAAGGCTCCGACGCCGCCGCCGATCGCGCTGTACATCTCGGGCGAGTCCGGCGACGGCTACCAGGCGGGCGTGGCCATGGAGGCCATCGCCAAGGCGCCCACGAGCGTGCACGTGGTGTTCCTCCCGCGCAGCGCGGGCGGTCACAACATGGCGCTGTGGCGACCCCAGGTCCCGACGGTGTTCCGCTGGCTGACCCTCGAGATGGGCCAGAACCACGCCCGGGGCCACGACCGGTCTCTTACCGGCACGACTGGTTCTCTTACCGGGACCGCCGCCGGAACCACCGGGGCCGCCGGGACTACTCCTCGGTCACCGTCGACCGGCGGTTCCACGCACGCGGAGCTCGCCAGTGGAACCGCATCGCGAGCAGGCGCAGCACAAAGGCGGTGACGACCGCGAGCCCACTGGTGAGGGGGGTCAGGACGTCGTAGTGGATGCACAGCACCACCATCGTGGCGCCGACGATCGCTGGGACCGCGTACAGATCGCGGTCCCAGCGCAGCAGTGAGGGCACCTCGTTGGCCAGCACGTCCCGCAGTACGCCGCCGCCGACCGCGGTGGCGAGGCCCAGCGTCGCCGACGCGGTCAGGTTGAGGCCGTAGCTGTACGCCTTCGTCGTACCGCTGACGCAGAACAGGCCGAGGCCGGCCGCGTCGAAGACCAGCACCGCCGCCTGGATGCGTTCCACGTGCGGGTGCAGGAAGAAGACCACGAGCGCGGCGAGCAGCGGGGTCAGGAAGTACCCCAGGTCGGTGAAGGCGGCCGGGGGCACGGCCCCGATGACCACGTCGCGGAACAGTCCCCCGCCCAGCGCGGTGACCTCGGCGAGCACGGCGATGCCGAAGATGTCGAAGTTCTTCCGGACGGCCAGCAGCGCGCCGGAGATCGCGAACACGAAGATGCCGATGACATCGAGCGTGTGCTGGACGGAGGGACTGAAGAGTTGCTGGAGCTGCACCCCTACATTCTGACCTGTCGAACGGTGTGAACCTTACAAAGCCAGGTCACAGCGCGGGTTTCCCTGTGGTGAACAGCCAGGTCTGGAACAGGTCGTCCAGCTGCCGGCCGCTGACGCGCTCGGCGAGGCGGATGAAGTCGGCGGTGTCCGCGTTGCCGTACCGGTGGAGCCTGGTCCAGGCGGGCAGCAGCCGGAAGAAGGCCCGGTCGCCGATCCGCTCCCGGAGCATCTGGAGCGTCATCGCGCCGCGCTGGTAGACGGCGGAGGCGAACATCGTGTCGCGCTGCGGGTCGGCGACCTTGATCTGCCAGAAGGACGAGTCGGCGGGGCGGGCGTCGTAGGCGGCGCGGAAGGAGTCGTGCGCCGACCTGGTCCCCTGGTGCTCCGCCCACAGCCACTGGGCGTAGGTGGCGAAGCCCTCGTTGAGCCAGATGTCCTTCCACTGCGCCACGCTCACCGAGTCGCCGAACCACTGGTGGGCCAGTTCGTGCACGATGGTCGTCTCGTTGCGCACGGCCGAGTAGACGGGCTTGCTCTGCACCTCCAGCGAGAACCCGGCCTCGGGCATGTCGTCCACGATCGCGCCGGTCTCCTCGAACGGGTACGGCCCGAAGATCTGCGACCAGTAGTCGGTGGCGGCGGCGGTGACGGCGTACACGTCGACGCTGTTGCTGTTCTTCAGCACCGGGTCGATGGCGACGTAGATCGGGATGCCACCGGGGGTGCGCCCGGTGCGGACGTCGAACTTCCCGATGGTGGCGGTCGCGAGGTAGGTCGCCATCGGCCTGGACTCGCGCCAGTGGGTGTACGTCGAGCCGCCCTTGTCGTACGTCGACACCAGCCGGCCGTTGGATACGCCGGTCAGGCCCTTCGGCGCCTTGATCCGGATGTCGTAGGTGGCCTTGTCGGCGGGGTGGTCGCTGGACGGGAACCACGTGGAGGCGGCGTTGGGCTCGCAGGCCACGAAGACCCCGTCGGCCGTCTTCATCCAGCCGTACTTGGAGCCGAACACGATGGGCCCGCCGAGGGGCTGGGGTATGCCGCCGTAGGTGACGGACACCCGGAACTCCCGGCCCCGGGCGAGGGCGTGGCGCGGGGTGATGACGAGTTCGTCACCGGTGCGCGTGAACTCGGTGCGTCTGCCGTCGACTTCGACACGGCTGACGTCCAGCTGCTGCAGGTCCAGGTCGAAGGAGGAGAGGTTCTGGGTGGCGCGCGCGGTGAGGGTCGTACGGCCGTCCAGGCGGCCGGTGCCGTGGGCGTAGGCGACGTCGAGGTCGTAGTGGAGGGCGTCGAAGCCGCCGTTGCCGAGGTTCGGGAAGTAGGGGTCCCCGATGCCGGGAGCGCCGGGGGTGGGCGCGGGCGCGGCGGCGATGACGAGGAAGGAGACCGCCGCGGTCGCGAGAGTCCCCAGACGTGCCGAACGGGAGAGTGCCATCAGTCGTCCCTTTCGAGCGTGTGCCGATCAGTGGTCGGACACGAACGACTGTGCGCTCTCCCGTTCGGGCATGTACATGACTTTGCCCAGTTGTCATGTGCTACTTGTCGGTTGACTCCTGGGACTCGGTCTCGGAGGCCTCGGCAGACGCCTCGGTGGTCTCCCCGGTGGTCTCCTCGGCAGACGCCTCGGGGGTGTCCTCGGAGGTCTCCCCGGTGGATTCCTCCGCGGTGCCGGTCTCTTCGGCGGTCACCTCGGCTGCCTCCTCGGAGGTCTCCTCAGCCGCCTCCTCGGCCAGCTCCGCCGCCACCGCCGCCGACGTCTCCGCCGACTCCGCGAGGACCTCGTCGGCGACCAGTTCGGCCGCCTCCTTGGCCGCGGAGAGCAGAACCGTGTCCTGCGGGGCCTGGTCCGCGAAGTTCTCCGGGTGGTGGCAGGCGACCCGCTGACCGGGCTTCAGCTCCAGCAGCTGCGGCTCGGTGGACCGGCAGATCTCCGTGGCCTTCCAGCACCGGGTGTGGAAGCGGCAGCCGCTCGGCGGCGCGATCGGGGAGGGCACGTCACCCTTGAGCAGAATGCGCTCGCTCCTGGCGTTCTTGCGCTTCGGGTCCGGGATCGGCACCGCCGACATCAGCGCCTTGGTGTACGGGTGCATCGGCGCCTTGTACAGCGAGTCCCGGTCGGCGAGCTCCACGACCTTGCCGAGGTACATCACCGCGATGCGGTCCGAGACGTGCCGGACGACCGACAGGTCGTGCGCGATGATCACGTACGTCAGGCCGAGCTCCTCCTGGAGGTCGTCCATGAGGTTCACGACCTGCGCCTGGATCGACACGTCCAATGCGGAGACCGGCTCGTCCGCGACGACCAGCTTCGGCTTCAGGGCGAGCGCGCGGGCGATGCCGATGCGCTGGCGCTGACCGCCGGAGAACTCGTGCGGATAGCGGTTGTAGTGCTCGGGGTTGAGACCGACCACCGACAGCAGCCGCTGCACCTCCTTCTTGATGCCGCCCTCGGGCTCGACGCCCTGGAGCTTGAAGGGAGCGCCGACGATCGTGCCGATGGTGTGGCGCGGGTTCAGCGACGAGTACGGGTCCTGGAAGATCATCTGCACATCGCGGCGCAGCGGGCGCATCCCGCCGACGCCGAGGTGCGTGATGTCCTTGCCCTCGAACTCGATCTGCCCTGCGGTCGGTTCGAGCAGCCGGGTGATCAGCCGGCCCATGGTCGACTTGCCGCAGCCGGACTCGCCCACGACGCCCAGGGTCTCGCCCTTGCGCACCTCGAAGTCGATGCCGTCGACGGCGCGCACGGCCCCGACCTGCCGCTGCAGCAGGCCCTTGCGGATCGGGAAGTGCTTCTGGAGCCCGGTCACCTTCAGCAGGATCTCGCCGTCGGAGACGGCGGAGTCCTCGGCGGTGGCACCGTCACTCTGCGCGGGGATGCTCACTTTTTCGTCGCTCACAGCTTCGGCGCAATCTCTTCGGTCCAGATACGCTCCCGCTGCTCCTGCGTCATGTGGCAGGCCGCCCAGTGTCCGCTGCCGACCTCGGTCAGCTCGGGGCGGACCGTGCGGGTGACGTTGTCCTTCGGGATGTCCGCGTACGGGCAGCGCGGGTTGAAGGCGCATCCGGACGGGACGTTGATGAGGGAGGGCGGGGAGCCCTTGACCGGGATGAGCCGGTCGGTCTCCTCCCGGTCCAGCCGCGGCATCGAGCCGAGCAGGCCCCAGGTGTAGGGGTGACGGGGCGCCGAGAAGACCTCCTCGGCCGGCCCGCGCTCCACGCACCGGCCGCCGTACATGACCAGCAGGTCGTCGGCCATCTCGGCGACCACACCGAGGTCGTGCGTGATCATGATGACCGCGGAGCCGAACTCCTTCTGCAGATCCCGGATCAGGTCCAGGATCTGCGCCTGCACGGTGACGTCCAGGGCGGTGGTCGGCTCGTCGGCGATGAGCAGCTCGGGGTTGTTCACCAGCGCCATCGCGATCATCGCGCGCTGGCGCATACCGCCGGAGAACTCGTGCGGGTAGCCGTCGACGCGCTTGGCCGGCTCCGGGATGCCCACGCGGTCCAGCATCTCGATCGCCCGCTGCTTGGCGACCTTCTTGCTGACCTTGTGGTGGACCCGGTAGGCCTCGATGATCTGCGTACCGACCGTGTAGTAGGGGTGCATCGCGGACAGCGGGTCCTGGAAGATCATCGCCATCTTGCGGCCGCGCATCCGCCGGACCTCGTCCGGGTCGGCGCCGATCAGTTCCTGACCGTCCAGCCACACCTCGCCGGAGACCCGGGCGTTGGCCGAGCGGTGCAGGCCCATCACGCCGAGCGAGGTGACGGACTTGCCGGAACCGGACTCACCGACGATGCCCAGGGTCTTGCCCCGCCGCACGTCGAAGCTGACGCCGTCCACCGACTTGACCAGTCCGTCGTCGGTGTTGAAGTGGATGCGCAGATCGCGTACGGAGAGGAACGCGTCGTCGGCGTCGGTGGGGACGGAGTCGGCCGGTTCGCCGAGCGCCGCCTTTTCGAGCTTGCTCACGAGTACCTCACGCGGGGGTCGATGGCTGCGTACACCAGGTCGACGAGGAGATTGCAGAAGACGATGAAGAACGCGGCGACCAGGGTCACGCCCATCACGATGGGCAGGTCGTTGTCCTTGATGGCCTGGATGGAGTACGCGCCGACACCCTGCAGGGAGAAGACGGTCTCGGTGAGCACCGCGGTACCGATGAGGGTGCCGAAGTCCATACCGAAGATGGTCACGATCGGGGTGAGCGTGGAACGCAGCCCGTGCTTGGTGACGACCACGGACTCCTTGAGGCCCTTGGCGCGCGCCGTCCGGATGTAGTCCTCGCTCATCGTCTCCAGCATGCCCGCCCGGGTGAGCCGGGCGTAGGTGGCGGAGAAGAGGAACGCGAGGCTGATCCAGGGCAGCAGCAGGTGCCAGGCCCAGTCGGCCGGGTTCTGGGTGAACGGCACGTAGTCGGTGCTGTCCCAGACGGGCCACTGGTAGACGAACAGCG
The DNA here is from genome assembly GCF_040298985.1 of Streptomyces sp. NPDC001093. Classification (NCBI taxonomy): domain Bacteria; kingdom Bacillati; phylum Actinomycetota; class Actinomycetes; order Kitasatosporales; family Streptomycetaceae; genus Streptomyces; species Streptomyces sp. NPDC001093. Next base: position 21,762 of record NZ_JBEPBF010000135.1, read on the forward strand.
CGTTGATCACCTGGCCGGTGAAGAAGATCGGCAGCGAGACGCCGGCGAGCGCGATGAACATCGAGATGCGGTCCACCGGCTTGCCCTTGCGGAGCGCCGAGACGACACCGGTCGTCACACCGAAGATCAGCCAGAGCACCGCCGCGCCGACAGCCAGCGAGAAGGAGACCGGGATGCGCTGCTGGAGCTGGGGCCACACTTCGACGTGACTCTTGAAGGAGTACCCGAAGCAGGGGGCGCTGCAGTGCGTCGCGTCGGGGCCGAACTTGTAGTCGGCGCCCACGAACAGGCCCTTGATGTAGTCCCAGTACTGAACGTAGATGGGCTGGTCGAGACCCAGGTTGTGCTTGATCGCGGCGATGGACTCGGGGTTGGCGTCCTTGCCGACGTACTGGGTGGCCAGCTGGGTGGCTGTCTGGCCGCCGAGCCGGGGGACCAGGAAGAAGATGGCGAAGGTGACTGCGCTGACCACCAGCAGCAGTACCAAGGCGCCGAAGACGCGTCGGATGATGTACGCAGCCACAGCTGTACGGCTCCGGGTGGCCGGGGCGGGGTGTGTCCGCCCCGGCCACCCGGTGCCTTCACCTGCCTTTCAGGGGTATCCGGCCTGCTGTTACTTCGAGGAGCTCAGCAGCAGGTAGTCGTACATGCCGAGGTACGCCTGCGTCACCGTGACGTTGGTCGCGGACGTGGGCCTGATCAGCAGGTTCTTGCGGTAGACGAGCGGGACGATCGAGGCGTTGTCCTGCACCATCTTGTCGATGTCGCCCCAGGCCTTGGTGCGAGCGGCGGCATCGGTGTTGGCGATGGCGGCCTTGAGCGCCGCGTTGATCTTCGGGTCGTCCAGCTCGCTCAGGTTGTTGCCGCCCGAGGGCTTGATGGCAGAACCGTCGATGATCTGGTCCAGGAAGCCGTAGCCCGTGGGCCAGTCGGCACCCCACGCCGTCATCATCATGCCGAGCTTGTGGTCGTGGACGTAGCTCGGGACACCGGCGAAGTTGGAGAAGTACTTACCGGCGGGGAACTGCTTGATGTCGGCCTGGATGCCAACGGCCTTCAGCGAGTTCTGGATGGCCGTGGCGGCCGCGACCTCGGCGGGACGGTCGGAACGGGCCGTCAGCGTGGTGGAGAAGCCGTTCGGCTTGCCGCACTGCTTCAGCTCGTCCTTGGCCTTGGCCACGTCGCCCTTGTTGCCCGGGGTCGGGTACGTGTCGAACTTGGCGTAGCCGTTGACGGTCGGCGGCAGCAGCGTGGTGGCGACGTCACCCTTCGGCGCACCACCCATGGCGTCGAGCGCCGACTGCTTGTCCACCGCCCACTGGACGGCCTTGCGGCAGTGAATGTTGTCGAACGGCGCGACGTGCTGGTTCAGCGCCATGTACTCGGTGGCGCCGGCGTAGGAGTTGTCCGTCTGCTTGACGTACTTGCCGTTCAGGACGCGCGGCTGGGTCTGCGGCTGCACACCGGCGCCCGCGATGTCGGCCGTGATCTTGTCAGCCAGCAGGTCGTTGTCGATCGAGACGGGGTTGACCTTGAACTTGACGTTGATCTTGTCCGGCAGCGCCTTGCGGATCGGGTCCGTCTTCGGGTCCCAGTTCGGGTTGCGGACGAGGCTGGCGCTGGCGCCCTCCTGGTACGACGCGAACTTGTAGGGGCCGGAGGACACGATGTGCTGGACGTACTTGGCACCGTCGTCCTTCGCCTGCGGCACGGGGGCCGTCTGGGAGAAGGTCGCCAGGTAGTCGAAGTCGGCGAACGGCTGGTTCAGGTGGAAGACGATCGTGTTGTCGTCCGGGGTGGCGATGGACGCCAGGCCGTTCTTGTCCTTGTAGGGGCCCTTGTACTTGTCGCCGCCCTCCAGGTACGACTTGAAGTACGTGGGGCCGTTGGACAGGGCCTCGGGCGCGAAGTTGGAGCGCTCGATGGCGTACTTGACGTCCTTCGACGTGATCGGGGACCCGTCGTCGTACTTCAGGCCCGGACGCAGGTGGTAGGTCCAGGTCTTGGCGTCCTTGCTGGGCGTGCCCAGGGACGTCGCGAGGTCCGGGACGACGGTGAGGCCGTCCTTGCCCGCGGCCGGCTTGAACGTGACGAGCGTCCGCGCGTACAGGCGCGAGAAGTTCTGCACGAAGCCGTAGTAGGTGTTGCCCGGGTCCAGGGAGTCCGGCACGTCGGAGTCCTCCAGCGTGACCGTACCTCCCTTCTTGCTCGACGCGTTGGCGATGGAGTCCAGCGCCGCGTCCTTGCTGCCGCTGCCGCCACTGCTGCTCTTGCTCCCACCGCCACAGGCGGCCGCGCTCAGGGAGAGCACCGTGACCGTGGCCACGGCGGTGATAACCCTTCTGGTCTTCACGTTGAGGAAAGCCCCCTCTATCGATGGATCACTTGCTGCGAGGATCGAGCGCATCACGCAGCCCGTCACCCAGCAGATTGAAGGCCAGGACGGTGATGAAGATCGCCAGTCCGGGCACGAACATGTACTGCGGATCTGCGGTGTAGAGATCCACGGCGTTGCTGAGCATGCCGCCCCAGGAGGCCTGCGGCGGAGCGATGCCGACTCCGAGGAAGCTCAGCGCGGCCTCGAAGAGGATGTTCGTCGGGATGATCAGCGTCGAGTAGACGAGGATCGGCGCGACGAGGTTGGGGAGCAGTTCCCGGAACAGGATGTACGGACCGCGGGCTCCCAGGCTGGTGGCGGCCTCGACGAACTCCCGCCTGCGCAGGGTCATCGTCTGAGCGCGCACGATACGCCCGATGTACGGCCAGCTGAAGAAGCCGATCACGAAGATCAGCACGGAGATCCGCAGGGGCAGACCGTTGAGCCCGAAGAAGCCGTCCTGCACGGAGGCCGAGATGGCGATGGCGAACAGCAGCAGCGGGAACGCCAGGAAGGTGTCCATGAGCTTGCTGATGAGACTGTCGACCCAGCCGCCGTAGTAGCCGGCGATGACGCCGAGCACGGTGCCGATGACCACCGAGAGGAGGGTGGCGCCACCTGCGACCAGGAGGGAGACCCAGGAGCCGTCGATGATGCGGGCGAGCATGTCGCGGCCGTACTGCGGGTCCACACCCAGCGGGTGGGCCAAACTCATGCCGCCCCAGCCGCTCTTGGGTGCGAGGAGCGCCGGGTCGATGAGATCCTGGTGGAACTTGTCCGGGTCGAGCCCGAAGATCCACTCGATCGGCTTGGCGAACACCGCCATCAGCACGAGCAGGATGACGACGACCCCGCCTGCCACGGCGACCTTGTCCCGCTTGAACCGGGTCCAGGCGATCTGGCTGAGTGAACGCCCTTCGATCTGGCTCTTCTTGGCCCCGGCGAGCACGGACTCGGGAGGCGCTCCGGCCTCCGCGCCGGTGGTCTCGATCGGTGCGGTCACTGTTGACCTGACCCCTCTCGCCGGTGGTGACCGGCCTTTGTCCGCCGCTGTGGGCGGCTTGGTTCACTTACCTGCGCCGGCCGCACGTGGGTGACGGCCCAGAGATCCAGCTGTTCCTGTGACTGGTTCGATCACAGGATCGATGGCCTCGCGTCTTGAGAGGCGAGTCTTCAACGCGCTCTCGATCACGCGCCAGATCTGATGGAGAAAGTATGCGTAAACGTGATGCCGCCTAGGGGAATCCGTTATCCGAACAGGGAAGATCGCCTGTCGGACGGAGAACATGAGGGGCACTCCGCCTCGAACCGGGCGGCCGGACAGGGCAGTTGAGAGCCCCGGAGACGCCATGGTGACCGGCGTCACAGAGGTGCGGCTCAGTAGGGCCGCGGGCTCGTGTATCCGTATCCGGGACCGGCGGCCGGCGCCGGGGCCGCGTGGGCCTCGCGGTCGTAGAAGGGCCGGGCGTTGGCCCGCATCCACATCACGACCGGGTCGTAGTCGTCGGTCATGGCGACCGTCGACACCGGCAGGCCCTCCGGGACCGCGCCGATGGACTGCTGCATCATCGCGCGGACCGAGTCGACCGCGGCCGGGGAGGTGTCGTACACGTCGAGGCCGATGGCGAGGTACGGCGCGCCGAGCGCCGGCTGCACCCAGGCGCGGCGCAGGGAGCGCAGGGCCGGGGTGCGGTGGGCGTTCTGCGCGAGGAGGGCGTAGAACTGCGGGATCTCGATGCCGGGTTCGGTCAGCCGGAGGGGGCCCGCGGGCTGGCGGTCCAGGCCCGTGGCGATGCGGCGCAGGTCCAGCCAGGGGATGCCGACGCCGCCGCCGGGGGCGTGCGGGTTGAGCCAGAGGCCGTAGTGGTCGGGATAGAGGGTGCGGGCCACGTCGAGCCCGTCGACGACCTCGTACGACCGGTTCCAGCCGCTGGCCGAGAGTTCCTGGGCGGAGGTGACGCAGGGGGCGTAATGGAAGCCGTCGACCTCCATGTTCCCGTACTGGGCGTCCGGGGAGCCGGCCTGGCCGTGCCACAGGAGCATCCAGATCTGGCCGGAGGACGGGGTGGCGAGGGCGCGGAGCAGGGCCTCGTAGGCGTCGTAGCGGCCGGGGGTGACCTGGCGCAGCGTGTGTTCCACGCTGACGCTGCCGCTGTGGCTCGCGCTCACCTGTCGTGCCCTTCTTCTTGTGCCCCGGTGTCGGGAGACAGCTTATGCGCCTCCTGGCCCGGGGCCCCGGGTGCGTGCGCGGCGCAGCCGCATACAGAACACAGCCTCGCGCCCCCTGGGGCAGTTCAGTGGCCGTACTGATAGAAGGGACGGACGTTCGACCTCAGCCATTCGGACACCGGGTCGTCCGTGACGTCCATGAGGACCAGGTTGACCGGCCACCTGACCGGGACTTTGCCGAGGGCTCTGCCCAGGGCCTGCAGGGGCAGGGTGCGCAGGTCGCCCTCCCACTGGGAGAGCTCCACGCCCACGAACATCACCGGGTCGTCCGTCTCTATGGCGGCCAGGCAGCGGCGGGCGGTGAGGACCACGCCGGTCCCGGCGAACTCGGCGGACGCGGCGGAGAGGAAGTCGACCGGGTCGTCCTGCCAGTCGGGTTCGAAGAGGCGGACCCGGGCGCCGGTGTTCGGGCCGTCCAACGGGGTACGGCCGGCCCGGCACAGCTCGGCCACCGCGGCGGGCGGGAGCGGGATGCCGACCAGCGCGTCGGGGTTGACCGCGAGGCCGACCTGCGGGGGCAGGCCGCGGGCGAACTCCACGGCGGGGGCGATGGTGTACGCCATGTGGGAGCCGGTCGCCTGGCGCAGCTGCTCCTCGGAGCTGAACACCGGGACGTAGGCCTGGCCGTCGATGTCCAGCGTGGGCAGGTCGAGGGCGCCGCTGTCCGGGCCACCGCCGGCCGGCAGCGGGATCCAGAGCAGGCTCCGCCCCAGTACCTCGATGATCCGGCCGGCCGCGGCGGGTATGCCGAGGGAGGCCGAGAGCACCTCCTCCAGTTCGTTGCCGGGCCAGCCGCCGTGCGGCTGGGGGTGCGCCTGTGCCGGGAAGTCCGCGGGAATGTCCGCCGGGAAGTCCATCTGCCTACCGCCTGCTGGGAACCACTGCTGTGACCATGAAGGCTATCGGGTGGCTGTGACAGCGCCTCACCTCGTGAACATGATCCGCTGCAGGGCGTCCGCCGCCGGGCGGTCCAGCAGCACGGCCGCGCCGCAGCCCGCGGGCAGCTCGCCGCGCTCG
>NZ_JBEPBF010000136.1:0-27246 GCF_040298985.1 Streptomyces sp. NPDC001093
CCTGTCCCGCCGGCCCCACCGGCCCGGGGCAGCAGGGCCGGCGCGGCGGCGGGCGGGCGGTGCACGCCCGCGCCCGGCCGTCTACGGCTCCGGCTCGTCCTCCTTGAAGTCCGACAACCGCTCCAGCAGGATCGGCTCCCACGCGCGCCGCAGCTGGGTCCGGAGCAGCACCGCGGAACCGCCCGCGCGGCCTTCCACGTGGGCGGCGAGCCGGATGACCGTGTCGCAGCGGGCGAGCCACAGGCCGCGCAGGCAGGGGCGGGCGCCGTACCCGGCGAGGGTGGCGGCACGTACGGACGCCGGGGAGCCGACGGCGACGGCCAGGCCGGCGATGTCCTCGGCGGGGTCGCCCAGGGCCGCCCGGGTCCAGTCCAGGATGCCGCGCACCCGGCCGTCGGCGCCGACCACCACGTGCTCTCCGGTCAGGCCGTGGTGGGTGAGGACGGCGGTGCCGGGCTGCGCGGCGAGCTGGGCCGCGCCGGGCGGGGGCAGCTGGTGCATCCGGGCGGCGTCGAACTCGTCGGCGCCGGCGAGCCGTTCGGCCGCGTGGACTGCCATGCGGCGCAGCGCCTCCAGGGAGCGCGGCGCGGTACGCGGCACGCCGAGCGCCTCGGCCTGCCGTACGGGCACCGCGCGCAGGCCCGTGAGCAGCCCGGCGAGGTCGGCCTCACCGATGGCGGAGACGTCGTGTTCGTCGGCCGTGCCGCCGGGCAGCTTGGTGTCCAGGGTGTAGGCGAGGCCGGGCGCCCAGTCGCCGTGCGCGACGCTCGTGGGGATGGCCACGGGCACGTGCGGCCGGACCAGGTCGCGCAGGCGCAGTTCCCGGCGGCGCAGCACGGAGGCCTCGCGGTCGGGCTCCAGGCGCAGCACATGACGGGTGCCGACCCACCACGTGTAGTCGAGACCCTCCGTCACGGGCCGTACGTCGGGGCCCGCGGTGTCGTCGCCGCCCTCCTTGAGCAGCGAACGGACCAGTCGGCGGACGGTGTCCGCGGTAGGTGTCGGTGCCTGGGTCATGGGTTCGCGCGTCGCCGTTCCGGGATGTCGTCGGAAAGTGTGTCTCCTGGGTCTCCGTGTGGTCTCTCAGTCCACTATGACCATGTCACGCGTGGTGTTGTTGAGGCGGCGGCCGCCGTCCTCGGTCACCGTGACGATGTCCTCGATGCGCACCCCGAAGCGGCCGGGCAGATAGATGCCGGGCTCGACGGAGAAGCACATGCCGGGCACGAGGGGCTGTTCCTCGCCCTCGATCATGTACGGCGGCTCGTGCGTGGTGACGCCGATGCCGTGTCCGGTGCGGTGGATGAAGTACGCGCCGTACCCGGCGTCGGTGATCACGGCGCGGGCGGCACGGTCGACGTCCTGGCAGGCCGCCCCGGGCCGTACGGCCTGGTAGCCCGCCTCCTGGGCCTCGCGGACGATGTCGTGCACCCGGCGCTCCTCCTCGGTGGGCTCGCCCACGTGGACCGTACGGGTGGTGTCGGAGCCGTAGCCGTCCTTCAGACCGCCGAAGTCCAGGACGACCATGTCGCCGCGCCGGATGACGCGGTCGCCGACCTCGTGGTGCGGGTTGGCGCCGTTGGGGCCGGAGCCGACGATGGTGAAGTCGACCTGCTCGTGGCCGAAGCGGCGCAGCAGGCCGGCGAGGTCCTGGCCGACCTCGGACTCGCGGCGGCCGGCGAAGGGAACTTTGCGGATCTCCTCGAACGTTGCATCGGCAGCCGCTCCGGCGGCGGCGAGGAGTTCCAGTTCCGCGGCGTCCTTGACGGCGCGCAGCATGGGGAGGGCGTCGGTGAGAGAGGCGTAGGAGGTGTCCGGCAGGGCCCGCTGGAGGCCCAGCAGGTGCATGGCCCAGGTGTTGTCGCTGATGCCGTAGCGGCCGTGGCCGTCGAGGAGGGCGGCGGTGACGGCGTAGGGGTCCTTGCCGTCGGTCCAGTCGCGCAGGGTGAGCGTGGAGGCGCCGACGGCGTGCTCGGCGTCCGGGGCCTCCAGGGTCGGCACGACCAGGACGGGGTCCTGGCCGGGGGTGAGCACCAGTACGGTGAGCCGCTCGGTGACGGCGGTGGGCGTGTAGCCGGTGAGCCAGACCATGTCCGGTCCCGGGGCCACGAGCAGTCCCGCGAGGCCGGCGTCGGCCGCGGAGCGCGCGGCACGCTCCATGCGGGCCCTGTGGTCGGCGGCGGTGAAGAGCGCGGGCGTACTACCGGTCATCCGGGCCTCCGGGCACGGGTGGGGAAACGGGCGACGGCGTCTCGGGCAGCATCCTGCCCGGCCGGACAGGGTCACGCGAGCCGATCGCCGGTGTTCCCCGCTGGGCGCGGTCGGCTCGGAAGGGACTCGGCATGGGGCCATCATGGCGCGCGGGGCGGATGGTGACCAGCGGGTTTCCCGGGGTGACCGAGAGGGTGAGGCAGGGCCCGCGCCGGCCCGCTCAGGTCATCACGCCGGGCACGACCGTCAACTGCTGGTAGCCCCCGCCGCGGTGACGCACGGTGAGGAGCACCTCTTTCCCGGGGCCGGCCTGGGCGACGGCCCGGGCGAGGTCGGCGGCGCTGTCGACGCGGACCGGGCCGAACTGCAGCAGCACGTCGCCGCGGACCAGGCCGGCCGCGTAGCCCGGGCCGGGCACGTGCACGCCCACGACCAGCGCTCCCGCCTTCTCGGCGTCGACGGCCTCGATGCCCAGGGTCACCCCGGCCGCGGCGGCAGGAGCGGGGCGCGGGGTGGCGGCGGGGGCGGTGGGTGTGGCCCTGGCCGGGGAGGTGCCCGGCGGGGCCTGGCGTTGCAGTTCGGCGAGCCGGCTCATGCCGATCACCGTGGCGCCGACCGTGCCCATGCCGACGCCGGACAGCACCAGCAGGGTCCCGGTGCACACGGCGAACAGCAGGGTCCGCAGCCGCCGTCCGCGCCGTGGCGCGGCGTGCGGGCGGTGGGGCGGGACGGGGGTGCCACCCTCCCGCCGGTCCTGACCGGGCATCGGCTTGGGACGCAACGCAGTCTGTTCCATGGTTCGCTCGCCTCCGGCTGATGGTCTACCCGGCGCGCCGGGCCGCGACGAGACACGAACGGGTGAGACTGGCCGGAGCGTGGCGGAGGGTAGCCATGACCTCCAGGGGCGAGCGAGCGCGGGGACGCGCCCAGCCCCGGGACCACCGGGGCGGCGTGTTGATCACACGCTCCCACCAGCCTCCGGACCACCTCCTGCGCCCCTTCCCGGGAGGTCCGCCCTGCAGGAGTTCCGTGCGGCGGAGGCCCCGGGTCACGGTGGGCGGGACGGCGACCGTGCGGAACGGGGCAGCAGAGCAAGGCCGTGTCCTGCGGCCGCGAGAGCGGTGAGGGCGCGCAGGACGGTGCCCTCGTGGCGCGGGTCGGAGCGGGACGCGCCGCCACCGGGCCGCGAGCGCCAGGCCGCCGCACGACTCGGCCACCGGACCGGCGTCGGCCCGGCGCCCCCGCCGCCCTCGGGACCAGGCGCAGCCGGAGCACGAGACGGACCGGCTCACCCCCGCCGCGCGGCCCCTGGCCAGGCGGCGCGACATCCCCGCCGCACCTGGTGACGAGTCGCTCGGGCACCGGCGGGAGGTGAACCCGGGCCGGTACCTCGCCCAGGAGCACTGCGCGCCGGCCCGGGCCCTGGTCGGCGCGGACCTCCGTCAGGAGGCCCGCGCGGTCCTGGCGGGCGGCGAGGCGATACGCGGCGAACCGGGCGGGGCGGCCGGCAAGGGACTGGACGAAGCCGCGGCAGAGGTGGCCGAGCGGCTCGGCGGGGTCAGCCGACGAGCTGGAGGGGCAGCGCCGGGGCCCGGTCGGGCAGGAAGCCGTGCGCACGGCGGCCCAGCCACTCGGCCTTGTACCGGTCGACGCTGCGATGCCAGTTCAGGATCCCGGCCATCCAGTTCTGCAGGTCGAGGACATAGCCGTCCAGGGCCGCCCGGCCCGCCTCCGAGAGCTCGAAGTCGTCGTAGAGCACGGGCAGTTCGTGCTCGATGACATGCTCGAACTGCTGCATGCGCTGGGTCGTCAGGTCGTGTACGACTCCGAGCGCGGCCGGATAGTCCACGCCGAAGAAGTTCTGCACGACGAGAACGGCGTTGTGGAGCTCGCCCTCGTACTCGATCTCCTTCTGGTACGAGAAGATGTCGTTGAGCAGGCAGCCGTAGTCGAAGGCGGCGTTCTCCAGGGAACGCACCGGGCCGCTGCGGTAGACCTCAGGCGGGACCGCGGGGCCGTGGCCCATCCGGCACAGGCTCAGGGTGAGGTCGGAGCCGAAGGTGGCGCGCCGCATCTCCAGGTAGTCGACCGGGTCGGGGACGCGGTTCTGCAGATGGTTGGACAGCTCCCACAGCCAGCTCTCGGTCATCGTGTTCACGGCCGCCTTCAGGGTGCGCCGCTGGTCGGCGGTCATGCCGGCCGCCGTTCGCGCCCACAGGTCGACGAGCCCCCGTTCCATCGCGCTGGCCGGGACGAGGGCCGGCTCGCCCTCCAAGGGCATGCACTGCGACAGCCGGGCCGTGGTCAGCCGGGCCGCGGCGAGGTCCCGGCGGTGGCCGTGGACCAGCGGGTAGTAGTCGTCGGCGTACGTCCCCCAGGCGAGCCACTGGGCGCTGAGGTCGAGCGCCTCGAGGGTGGCGTCCGGGTCCATGCCCGCGGAGCACAGCGCGAGGTCGGACGCGGCGAGTTTGTCCTCGTCCCAGACGCCCTCCTCCAGGATGCCCATGCGGTGCGACCAGTCGACGAGGCGCAGCCGGGCGTCGTCGAGGTGGGGGCTCAGTTCGAGCCGGTAGGGCATGCGGAACTCGGGCAGGATGGACGGGCCGATCTTCTGGTAGGGCAGATGGGTGTAGGCGCGCAGGCGTTCCTGCGCGGCCGAGGCGAGGAGCGCGCCGATGTCGGCGGCCGATACGCCGGGACCGCTCGGCAGCTGCCAGGGCGTGCCGGGCCGCGCACCCTTGTTCATGTAGCGGCTGGAGCGCATGTGCCACTCGTGGCCGCCGGACTGCCAGTCCTGAAGTCCCTTGGTGTAGGCGGCGATCGCGGCGGCTTCGGCCGGGGTGAGGCCCTTCTCCAGGGCGACGGCGGGGACTTCGGTGAGCGCCGTGTGCTCGAACTGGTGCAGGCGTGAGGTGAGGATGTCGTTGACGGTCTCGGCGGCCTCCTGGGTCGTACAGCCGAAGAAGGTCTCCAGCACCAGCACGCCGTTGCTGTTCTCGCCCTCGTCCTCGACCTCGCGCTGGTAGGAGAACAGGTCGTTGCGCAGGTGGACGGCGTCGGCGAAGGTCTCCATCAGCACGCGCAGCGGGCGGGTGCCGGCGACGGCGGCGGGCACCTCGGCGGTCGCGTACTCCACGAGCCCGGCCGACCAGGGGGCGCCGCCCACCTTGCGGCGCATCTCGATGTACTCGACGGGGTTGGCGATCCGCCCCTCGTTGATGTTCGACAACTCCCACATCGACTCGTTGAGCAGGTGCTCGGTGGCCACGGAGAAGCGGCGGCGCCAGTCCACGGACATCGACGGCACCGTGCGCACCCACAGGTCCTTCAGCCCCGCCTCGACGGCGTTCTCCGGCTCCGGTACAGGAGTTGCCGGGTCGAGCGGCATGAACAGGGGCAGGCGGTCCAGGTGGGCCTTGCCGGCGGCGCGGTCCGGGGTGCGCTTGTACATGTCGAGGAAGTGGTCGTCGAAGAAGAACACCCACACGTACCAGTCGGTGATCAGCGAGAGAGCGGGTCCGTCGCAGTCGGGGTGGGTGTAGGCGCACAGGAGTCCGTAGTCGTGTGCCTCCAGGTCGGCCTGCTCCCAGATCCCGGACCCTTCCAGCATGCCCATCTCGCGTGCCCACTCGGTCGAGTGGGCACGGGCCTCGTCGAGGTGCGGGTTGAGCCGCGCGGGATACGGCATGTAGAAGTGCGGGAGTTCGAACGGCTGCGTCATGGCCGGGGCCCTACCCGCGGCCCCGGGCGCCCATCCACCGCCCGGGACATGATCACACCATCGCGTGAACCGCCCGCGGAACGGGCAACTCACGTCGCCGATATGCCCCGTCCGCTCCCTTGCCGTGCCCCGGCGGGCGGGCCACGGTAGGCGCATGACCTCCTTTGTGCTGCCCCATGAGGTGCACGGCGACGGCGCCCACAAGGTGTTCGCCGTGCACGGCTGGTTCGCCGACCGGTCCGCCTACGCCGCCGTCCTGCCGGATCTCGACCGCTCCTCCTTCAGTTACGCGCTGGTCGACCTGCGCGGCTACGGCGAGGCCCGGGGCGCGGCGGGCGCGTACACGACGGCCGAGGCGGCCGGGGACCTGGTGGAGCTGGCCGACGGGCTGGGCTGGGAGCGGTTCTCGGTGATCGGGCACTCGATGGGCGGCGCGGTGGCACAGCGGCTGGCGGCCGCCGTACCGGACCGGCTTCGCCGGATGGCCGGTGTCTCCCCGGTGCCGGCCTCGGGGGTGCCGCTGGCCGGCGAGCAGGCCGCGCTGTTCACGGACGCCGCGCACAGGCCGGAGTACCGGCGCGCGATCATCGACTTCACCACCGGGGGCCGGCGTCCCGCCGCCTGGCTCGACCGGATGGTCGCCCGTTCGCTGGAGTGCAGCGACGCGAAGGCGTTCCGGGCCTGGCTGGACTCGTGGGCGGGCGAGGACTTCCACGCCGACGTCAAGGGCAGCGAGGTGCCCGCCCTGGCCGTGGCCGGGGAGCTGGATCCGGCCCTGTCGCCCGAGGTCATGCGGCAGACCTGGATGTCCTGGTATCCGCGTGCCGAGCTCGTGGCGCTGCCCTTCGCCGGGCACTACGCCATGGACGAGGCCCCGCTCGACGTGATCCGCGTGGTCGAGGACTTCCTGCGCGCGGACGCCGAAGGCCCGGCGGCTGACGCCGAAGGCCCGGCGGCTGCCGTGGTCCCGGCCGGCGAGGGCGAGCCGGCGTGAGCGGGCGCGGGACCCGGCCGGTGCCCGACGTGTTCGACCCGCGCCGGTACGCCGTCGGCGTGCCGTACGACGACTACCGTCTGCTGCGCGACCGGCACCCGGTCGCCTGGCAGGAGGAGCCGGAGGTGCTGGGCTGGCCGGCCGGGCCGGGGTTCTGGGCGGTGACCCGGCACGCGGACGTCGTCCGGGTGCTGAAGGACGCCACGACGTACTCCTCCCATCTCGGCGCGACGCAGATCCGCGACCCGGATCCGGCGGACCTGCCGTTCATCCGCCGCATGATGCTGAATCAGGATCCGCCGTGGCACGGGCGGTTGCGGCGGCTGGTGAGCCGGGCGTTCACACCGGGCCGGGTCGACCGGTTCGCGGCCGTCGCCCGGGAGCGGGCGCGCACCCTGCTCGCCGGGGCGCTTCAGCGGGCGCGGGAAGGGGACGGCACGGTCGACCTGGTGGCCGCCGTCACCGACGAGTACGCGCTGCTCAACCTGGCGGACCTGCTGGGCGTGCCGGAGAGCGACCGGCGGCTGCTGCTGCGCTGGACGCAGCGGGTCATCGGCTACCAGGACCCGGACGAGGCCGGTCCCCCGGTGCTGGACGCGACGGGCAGGCCGGTCAATCCGCGGTCCCCGGCGATGCTGGAGGACATGTTCGCCCATGCGCGGCAGCTGGCCGCCCACAAGCGGGAGCATCCGGCCGACGACGTCCTGACCACCCTGGCCCGTGACGCCGAACTCGCCGACGGCGAGCTGGAGATGTTCTTCTTCCTGCTCACCGTCGCGGGCAACGACACCGTGCGCAGCGCGGCCCCCGGCGGACTGCTGGCCCTGGCGGAACACCCGGAGGCCTACGAGGCGTTGCGTGCCGGGAAGGCGGAATTGACCAGCGCCGTCGAGGAGTTGCTGCGCTGGCATCCGCCCGTGCTGACCTTCCGGCGGACCGCCGCGCGGGACACCGAGCTGGCGGGGCAGCGGGTCCGGGCCGGTGACAAGGTCGTGGTCTGCCACGCCTCGGCCAACCGGGACGAGCGGGTCTTCACCGATCCGGACCGGCTCGACCTCGCCCGCTCCCCCAACCCGCACGTGTCCTTCGGCGACGGCCCGCACGTCTGCCTGGGCGCCCACTTCGCGCGGCTGCAGCTGCGGCTGCTCTACGAGGAGGCGCTGCGGGTGCTCCCCGAGCCGCGGCTCGCCGCACCGGCCGGGCGTCTGGTGTCGAACTTCATCAACGGCATCAAGTCGCTGCGCATGCGGATCACTTGACGTCGGCCCCGGCGACCTGGATCAGCGCGTGCGTGCCGCTGGTGCGCCAGCGGTCGCCCTCGGCCGCCACCAGCGCGGCCTCGGTCGCCGTGGACAGGCCGGTGATCACGTCCGACTTCAGGGTGCGCAGCGCGGCGACCGGGCCGGGGAAACAGGCGGTCGTCTCCTGGAAGGGCGTGGTCGGCGGCCAGAGCCGGTCGCCCACCAGACGGCGGTAGTTGAGGTCGCCCTTGAAGACGGTCAGCGTGGCCGCGGCGAACTCGGCGCGCAGGTCGTCCGGCATCCGCGCATACGGCAGCGGGGCGCAGGAGAAGGGATGGGCGCGCACGGCGAGGCGGCCGTCGGCCATGGCCGACCAGAGCACGCGCGCGTACTCGGCGGCCGCGCCGGACGCGGCGCGCAGCCGGTGCAGCGCGTCGACGACGTCGGCGGTGGTGGCGTCGGAGACGTAGTACGGGTACGGCTTGACGTGCAGCACCGCCCGTGCGGCCCGGTGCTCGGCGAGGAGATGGGCGATCAGCAGCAGGTCCGGAACGAGTTCGCGGCCGGCATTGTCCGCGACCAGGACGAGGGTGGCCGCGCCGCCGGGCGGCAGCAGTGACCACAGGGCCGCGCTGTCGTCGGCGACCAGCGCGGGGGCCGGGTCCCGGGTCGCGGCGCCCTCGGCGGAGAGCCGGAAGCCGAGGTCGGCGCGGTTGCCCCACAGCGAGCCGTGCAGCAGGGCACGCGCCCGCTCCTCCTCCGGCAGGCCGGGCAGGGCGTCCAGTGCTCCCAGCTCCTCGTCCGTCTCCGGCGCGTCGAGTTCGGCGCGTTTGAACGGGCGGAACGGGTCGATGCCCTGCCAGGCGCCGGGGCCGAACCAGCCGACGGCGTCCAGCAGCCGGCGGTAGAAGTAGCTCTCGGACCACAGCCACGGCACGTCGTACCAGGAGCGCCCGGCGCAGTCGGCCATGTCCCACTCCTGCCACCGGTCCCGGTCCGGGGCAGCGGCAGGCAGCGGCTCGACCGTCCCCTCGGTGCAGCTCTTCAGCAGTTCGTCCAGCGCCCGGTGCTGCCCGGGGCCGTAGGGGAAGGCGTCCCGTACCCGGCCGATGATCGCGGGGTGCCGCTCGGCCAGCACGCTGTGCGGGAACGAGCCGGGTTCGTTGCCGAGGATCACGGGTGCGAAGGGGGTGGAGGGCATGTCCGTCACCGTACCGCGCGCCTCAAGCGGTTCTGATCTCCCGCTCCAGTTGCGTGGCGAGCGTGACGTAGCGCGGACGGCGGTGCACCGGGACCAGGCCCCGGACCAGGAGGTGCCACATCTCGGCGACCCGGCGTGGAAGCCGTCCCGTCGGTTCGAGCGAGCGGCCGGCGACCCGGGTTCCGATGAAGAAGGAGACCAGGGAGTGCGCGACGATGCCGACGTCGAGATCGCTGTGCACGTCGGACTCCCTGACGGCTCCCGCGAACTTCCGGCCGGCGAACTCCAGCCATTCGTTGAACGGGTGCCTGAGGGGCGGCCGTATGGCGACGTCGGCGGTGGCGAGGCGGAGCGCGGCGCGCGGCACCGGGTCCTCCACGGCGAGTCTCGCGACCCCGAACGTGGTCCGCATCAGGGCCTCCAGCGAGGAGCAGCCGCGGCTGTCGACCTCGGCGACAAGCGCTTTCGCGGACCTGGCGTTGAGTTCGAGGATGGCGTGGGCGAGATCCTCCTTGGCGGCGAAGTGGAAGTACAGCGCGCCCTTGGTGACCTTTGCGTGTGCGACGATGTCGCTCAGACTCGTGGACTCATAGCCTTGCCGGTCGAACAGGTCGGCGGTGGCCGTGATGATCGTTGCCCGGGTCTGTTCGGCGCGTAACTGCCTCGCCATCCTGGGACCCCTCCTCGCGACGTACGAACGGGACATGCGGTTTGTTCTTAACCCCCTGCACACGATAACTCACCGAGCGGCAGGGGCAGTCCGGGGCCCGGGTGGTCGGCGCCCCGACACGTGTCACGGCGGATCCGGCGCCGGACGGACCCGCGGCGGTTCGTGAACCACGAGACCAGAACGGTTTCCCCCTTCCTTGCCCGGCCGCCCTGGGCAGCCGCGGGACGGTGGGTGCCGGACCCGTGATCGCCACCATACGAGGATGACCGGTGGCTCCTCAACGGGGCCTTGAATCAGGCGCGAAACATCCGAACCGGTCGGTGCCTTTGCGCCCCCCGAGCATCGATACGCCGGGCCCGCTGAACACCCGGAAGGCCTCCGCCGTACTGGACCGCGCAGACCCTGTTCCCGCGCCCGCCGAGGAGAGATCCCGGATGACCCGGATGCCCGCCCGCCCGAGCGTCATGGCGGCCGCCGCCGCGGCCCCGCTGCTGCTCCTGTCGTGGGCGGCGGGGTCTGCCCAGGCGCACGGGGCCCCCACGGATCCGGTCAGCCGGGTCTACGCCTGCTCCCCCGAGGGTGGCGACGCCGGCCGCTCGGCGGCCTGCCGGGCGGCGGTCGCGGCGAACGGCGCTCCCTTCACCGCCTGGGACAACCTGCGCGTGGCCGGGGTGAACGGCCGTGACCGGCAGGTGATTCCGGACGGCAAGCTGTGCAGCGGGAACCTTCCGGCGTACCGGGGCCTGGACCTGGCGCGACCGGACTGGCCGGCGACCCGGCTGACGCCCGGGGCCGCACTGACGATGACGTACGCCTCGACGATCGCGCACACGGGCACGTTCCGGCTGTATCTGACCAAGCCCGGTTACGACCCGGCGAAACCGCTCGCCTGGTCCGATCTGCCGGAGCGGCCCATCGCACAGGTCACCGATCCGCCACTGCGCGACGGGGCGTACCACATCGCCGCCAGACTGCCGCGAGACCGGACGGGGCGTCAGATCCTGTACACGGTATGGCAGAACAGCAGCACGGCGGACACCTACTACTCGTGCTCCGACGTGGTCTTTCCGCAGAAGGGTGCGGGGAAGCCGAAGGCCGGACCTGCCGTGTCGGCAAGTCCGGCCTCCGTCGCGAGTGGGCAGGCCGCCCGGGAGACGGGCCCGTCGGCGCCCGTGCTGGCGGGCGGCGCCGCCGCGGTGCTGGTGCTCACCGGGGGCACCGCCCTCGCAGTGCGTCTGCGACGACGCTGAACTCAGCTGTGCTGCTCGGTGATGGATCGCTCAGTTGACGTACACCGGCGTGCCGCCGTCCGTCACGGGCGCGTACTTGGCGGTGAAGTAGCCGCTGGCGAAGCACAGCGACGAACCGGACGTCTTGGTGAACTGCTGGTTGGTGAAGCTGATGCTGTTGTCCGCGTTGTCGGCCTTCCCGGTCAGGGAGGCCGCCTGGTAGACGCAGGTGATCGAGCCCAGCAGCGTGCGCAGCTTGACCGTGGTCTGGATGGTGGAGCCGCTCGCCGGCGAGACGGTGAGGGTGCCGTCGGAGGCGACCGTCGCCGTGTAGGGCAGGTTGTCGACGGTGATGCCGCTGACCCCGAGCACGCCGATGACGTTGCTGGTGCAGGAGCTGCTGTCGAAGGTGTGCCCGGTGACGGACTCGGTGGCCGTGCCAGGGGCGGTCGGGTTGCCGGTGACCGTGGCGGTGAACTGGGAGGACGTGCAGGTCACGCCGCTGGTGCCGGTCGCGCTGGAGTAGAGCGTGGCGGACGTGCCGGAGGCCAGCGGCGCGGTGAGGGAGTCACCGGTCGCGACGGCGGTGCCGCCCGCCCCGCCGGTGGTGAGGACGGCGCTGCCGTCGGCGGAGGCGGGGGCGGCGACCGCGAGGGCGAGCGCGGTCGCGGTACCGGCGAGGGCGAGAAGGGATCGGGTGCGCATGCGGGCGCCTCTTTCCTGGGTGGGGTCCGGGTGAGGTGGGGGTGGGGGGTGGCAGATGGTGGGTGGATGGGTGCGTGGGTGGCGAGTGATGCCACAGCGGCGTGGTGCGGTGCTGCGCGCGGTGCCGCCGGCGCAGGACCGTGCGCCTTCTCCGTACGCGACGGTCCGGCGACGGCGGCGGTCCGGGCACCGGCCGAAGGCCCGGGGGAAGGCCTTCGGCCGGGCCGGCAGGAGGCGGCCGGACACGGCCGGGGGGAGGGCCGTGCGAGGCCGCAGCGGTGTGAACGGTTTCTGTCGGCGAGGTGAGCGGTCGGCGTGAGAGACCGGGAAACGCATCCGGTGCCGCTCGGCGGACCCGGCGCCACGGATCCGTGAAAACAGGGGAAGTTGTAGACCTGATCAACCGTCAACGTCAAGCCGGGCCAAGGGAGTTGTGGCGTGTGATCGCAGCTCGGGCACATCCGACACTCTTTTTTCACATCTGCCTTGACCCCCCGAAGTAACCGGCGGTAACTTCCTCGCAGGCTACTGCCGCGTAACGAGAAAGCCCTTGCTCCGCCGGGGTGCGAGGAGGCGTACGCGACAGTCGCTGTCCGCGCCAGGACACCGCGCCCCTGAAGCCCGACCCGCAGTGATCCATGCCCATGGGAGCAGACATGGCCTCGTCCCCGGACGTCCCGTCCGTCGGCAACACCCCCGAGAACCCGGGAAACGGTTCACCCTCCGAGACCTCCGAGACCTGCGAGACCTCCGCAGCCTCCGGATCCTCCGAAGCGCCGCACGCGGCCCAGGCCGCCGGCGGCGAGAGGCGGGGCCGGGTCCGGGCCCGTCGGGCCGCGGTGATGGCGGTACCCGCCACCCTCGTCGCCGCCGGTCTCGCGGTGCTCACCGCCCAGGGGGCGCTGGGCGTGCAGTTCGCGATCTCCGGCATGCCGTTCACGGTCACCGCGACGGAGCTGAACGGAACCGGTTTCGAGCAGTTCGGCGGCCTCGACAACATGGCGGCCGGCAGCCCGAACGCCGGGGACACCGGGGGCCAGGAGCTCGTGGTGACCTCCGCGATCAAGAACGCCACGCTCGACCATCTGTGCCAGAGCGTCGACCTCGGCGGCACCAACCTGCTGATCACGGCGGGCGCCGGCGCGGACAAGGTGCAGGCGAGCGATCTGACCACGGACTCCTCGGAGCTGTCCGGCAACGCCGCGTTCAACAACATCGAGATCGGCAACGACGCCAGCACGCTGACCAAGGCGGGCGTGAAGGGCCCGATCGGTGTGTTCAGCCAGCAGGCCGACACCGTGCACATCGCCAACCTGCGACAGACCAACTACGCCACCACGGCCGGTGTGTTCAAGCTTCCCGGTCTCAAGCTCCGCTTCAGCGACTCGGGTTGCTGATCGCGGTGGCCGACCGTCCACGCCGGGCAGCGCGGGCCGCCTTCCGTGGCTGGCGGGCCCGGCGGCCGTTCTGGGGCGGGCTGCTGCTCGCGCTGGCCGGCGGCGAGATCCTGCTCACCGAGAAGGCCTCGCTGAAGGTCGTGATGCACATCGGCATGCAGGGAGCGGCCGGCTATCTGCTGCCGGGCCTGATGGCGCTGCTGGGCCTGCTGATCCTCTTCAATCCGGCGCAGCGGCTCTTCTACTCCATCACCGGCGTGCTGCTCTCCCTGGGCACCTGGGTCACGTCCAACCTGGGTGGCTTCTTCATCGGCCTGCTGCTGGGCGTCACCGGCAGCTGCCTCGCCTTCGGCTGGCTCCCCGACCAGGAGCCGCGGGTCAGTCGCCGCGAGCGCCGCAGGCAGGCGGAGGCGGCGGCGCGTACAGGGGCCGAGGCGACCAAGGGCCCGGAGGGCGCGGAGGGCCTGGCCGCCTGACGGCCCGACGACGGCGTACGGCGCACACAGGCGTCCGCCACGGCGCACACAGCTGTCCGCCGGTCGACCGATCAGGCACCGGGACTCGGCCGACGCTCACCGGGGACTCGGTCCTTCCCCTGACCACGGCCGGCACCGCGCGTGGCGGCGGTCGCCACGAGGAGGGCGCGGGTGAGCAGGACGGTGGTGAACGGGTCGCGCGGGCCGGTGCCCAGGCGCCGCAGCACCTGGAGCGACGTGCCACCCACCGGGCCGGTCGCAGGTCCGCCGGCCGGGCCCGTCGGGCTGTCAGAGGCCAGGGAGACGGCGGGCCGGAGCCGGTGCGTCCGCGGCCCGTTCGGCGAGCCGGCCGACGAGGAGGCGTACGACGTCGACGACGGCGGCCTGTCCGCCTGCGTCCACGAAGTACACCTGGCGGCGGCCCTCCCGGCGGGAGCGGACCAGCCCGGCGAGCTTCAGCTTGGTCAGGTGCTGGCTGACGGCGGGCAGCGCACCGCCGATCCGCCCGGCGAGCCCGGTGACGTCGCTCTCCCCCTGGATCAGCGCCCAGACGATGTGCAGCCGGGCGGGCGAGGCGAGCAGTCCGAAGGCGGCGGCAGCCTCGGTGAGCACCTCGGCGGAGGGGTCCTGGTAGCCGGTGCCGGGCGCTGCCGCCACTGTCGCCCTCCCTCCGCTTCGTCCTGTGGTTTCCGTCTGTTCCGTCTGTCCGCGGGGACCAAGTGTAGGTCGGCGGGAACGGCCTCCGAGCCCGTCGGGCCGCGCGAGGGCGGGAACATGCCGGTGAAGAGATCCGACAGCACGACGCGGGTGCCCCCGGTCTTCGGGGGCACCCGCCTCGGCAGTGAAGACGGTGCTGCAGGGTCGTGCCGGGGCCGGTGAAACGTCAGGCGAGACCGGCGGACTGCAGCCAGGCCTTGGCCACGTCCAGCGGGTCCTTGCCCTGGACCTGCACCTGGGTGTCCAGGTTCAGCAGGGTCGCGGTGTCGAGCTTGGCCGAGACCGCGTCGAGCGCGTCGACGCCCTTCTGCGACAGGGCGCCCTTGTGGACGAGCGGCTGGACGTTCTCGAACCCGAAGAGGTTCTTCGGGTCCTGCAGGACGACGAACTTCTCCTTGGAGATGGTCGAGTCCGTGGTGAAGATGTCCGCGGCCTGCACGGCGTTCTTCTGCAGCGCGGCCTGGGTGAGCGGGCCACCCGCGTCGAGCGCCTTGAACGACTTGAACTCGAGGCCGTAGACCGACTTCAGGCCCACCAGGCCCTGCTGCCGGGTCTGGAACTCCGGCGAGGCGCCCATGACCAGGTCCTTCGCGATGGGCTTGAGGTCGGCGATGGTCGACTTCTCGGTGAGGTGGTACTTCTGCGCGGTGGCCGCGTTGAGCGTCACGGAGTCCTTGGACTGTGCCGCGGCCGGCTTGAGCAGGGTCAAGTCGGAGTCCAGCTTGGCCTCGATGGCCGTCGTGGTGGCGTCGGCCGTCGTCGGCCTGGCCTTCGGGTCGAGGTAGGCCAGCAGGGCGCCGTTGTACTCGGGCAGCACCTTGATGGAACCGCCCTTGATCAGCCCGTAGGTGGTCTCGCGGCTGCCGATGTTCGGCTTGTAACTGACCTTGATCCCCTTGGCCTTGAGGGCCTCGCCGTAGATGTCGGCGAGCAGGGTGCTCTCGGGGAAGTTGTTGGATCCGACGACCACGGTGTCGCCGCTCGCCTTGCTGTCCGTCAGCGGGTTGCCGCCGGACTTTCCGTCGCTGGAGGAACAGCCCGTCAGCAGAGCCGTCGCCGCCGCGAGGGCGACCACCGCCGCGCCTCGGTTCCTCCGGATGGACCTGCTGATGCGGTTGTTGGAAGTCACCCACCGATCCAATCCAGCCGGTTCTCGGTCAGTCAAGGGCCGCAGATCACCGATTGGCCTCGATCTGCGGTCGCTTGTGGGCACAGCCCGCCGGGCGCCCTGTCCGCGCCCTGTCGGCCGGCACCGGCGGGCAGGCCTCAGCCGCTCCGCCGTACCCCCGGCGAGACCGTGATCCGGGAGGCCGCCCAGAACACCACGAGGGTGGTCAGGGCGAGTCCGGCCACCAGGGTGGCGCCGCCGACGACCTTCTCGTAGTCCCGCTGGTAGAGACCGTCGATGATGTAGCGGCCGAGTCCGCCGAGGCTGACGTAGGCGGCGATGGTGGCCGTGGAGACGATCTGGATGGCCGCCGTGCGCAGACCGCTCAGGATGAGGGGGAGGGCGACCGGCAGCTCGACCTGGAACAGCACCCTCGCCTCGGGCATGCCCATGCCCCGGGCCGCGTCCACCGGCGAGGGGTCGACGGAGCGGACCGCCTCGTAGGTGGTGACCAGGATGGGCGGTACGGCGAGCACGACCAGCGGGATCATCACCGGCAGCAGACCGAACCCGATCCAGATGAACATCAGGACCAGCAGACCGAAGCTGGGCAGCGCCCGGCCCGCCGTGGCGATCAGGGCGAGGGCGTTGCCGCCGCGGCCGTAGTGGCCGGTGACCAGGCCGACGGGCAGCCCGATCAGGGTGGCGAACAGCAGCGCTTCCACGGAGTACTTGGCGTGCTCGGCGAGCCGGGTGGGGATGCCGTCGTAGCCGTGCCAGTGGGCGCTGTCGCTGAAGAAGGCGTGTGCGAAGTTCAGGACGTTCACCGGGTGGCACCCTTCCTCGGCATCCAGGGGGTGAGGAGACGGCGGACGAGGACCAGCAGGGCGTCGGCGAGGATGCCCAGCAGCGCCGTCGTCAGGACCGAGTTCACGGCCAGGGCGGGCCGGTGGTAGGTGGTGGCGTCGTTGAGCATGTTGCCGAGCGCGCCCTGGTTGCCGATGAGCATGCCGACGCTGACCAGGGAGAAGCTGGAGACGACCGCGACCCTGAGACCCGCGATGATCGCGGGTGCGGCGATGGGCAACTGGACCTGGAGGTAACGGCGTACGGGGCCGAAGCCCATGGCCTGCGCGGCGGCCAGGGTCTCCTGCGGCACCGAGCGGACGCCGTCCACGATCCCCGGTACCAGCACCACCAGGCTGTAGACCGCGAGCGGGATCATCACCGTGGTCTCGCTCTGCCCGAAGTAGTCGATGAGCACGACGAAGAAGGCCAGCGACGGGATGGAGTAGAGCACGGTGGTGACGCCGAGGACGGGCGGGTAGACCCAGCGGAAGCGTACGCAGAGCTGGGCCACGGGCAGCGCGACGAGCAGCGCGACCAGCACCGGCAGCAGGCCCTCACGCACATGCAGGCCGACGAGCCCGAGGTAGCTGTGCTGGAGGTCGCTCGGAAGGTCGAAGAAACCGTTCATTGCGCGGCCTTGAGGCCGGAGCCGTCCGAGGGACCGCGCTGCGCGGCGTCGGTGCTGTCCGCGGGGGCGTCCTTTACAGCATCGGCGCCGTCCTCGACCCGCCCACGCTCGGCCTCACCGCCGTCCACCGACCGGCCCTGCACGGCATCGGCATCGTCTTCGGCCCGGTCCTGTACGGCCTCGGCGCCGGTCTCGGCCTGACCGCGCTCCGTCCCGGTGTCGTCCTCGACCCGCCCACGCTCGGCCTCACCGCCGTCCACCGACCGGCCCTGCACGGCATCGGCGTCGTCTTCGGCCCGGTCCTGTACGGCCTCGGCGTCGTCCTCGGCCCGGTCCTGTACGGCATCGGTGCCGGTCTCGGCCTGACCGCGCTCCGTCCCGGTGTCGTCCGGGATCCGGCCTCGCTCGGGCTCGGTGCCGGCCGCGGCCCGGCTGTGCGCTGTGCGGATGGCCTCGCCGATGGTCTGCTGGGAGACGACGCCCACGGCGCGGCCCTCGTCGTCCACCGCGACGGCCCAGCCGGTCGGTGAGAGCACCGCACCGTCGAGCGCGGTGCGCAGCGAGTCCCTGCTGGGCACGAACGGCCGCCCGTGGTCGAGGAGTTGCGCCCGGTCGACGGCCCCGGCGGTGAGCCGGTCCGGCTCGCTCCAGCCGAGCGGCCTGCCCTCGGGGTCGGTGACGAGGAGGTAGGGGGCGTCGGCGCGGGGGGCGAGCCGGTCGGCGTCGGCGTCGATGTCCACGATCGGCTCGGTCTGCAGCTCCAGTCCGGCGGACGGGAAGAAGGACAGCCGGCGGATGCCCCGGTCGGCGCCGAGGAAGTCCTCCACGAAGGAGTCGGCGGGCGCGCTGAGCAACTCGGCGGGCGGGGCGAACTGGGCGAGCCGGCCGCCGGTGCGCAGCACGGCGACCATCGTGCCGAGCTTGATCGCCTCGTCGATGTCGTGCGTGACGAAGACGATGGTCTTGCCCAACTCGTCCTGGATACGCAGCAGCTCGTCCTGAAGTCCCTTGCGCACCACGGGGTCGACGGCGGAGAACGGCTCGTCCATCAGCAGCACCGGCGGATCCGCGGCGAGCGCCCGGGCCACGCCGACGCGCTGCTGCTGGCCGCCGGAGAGCTGGTAGGGGTACCGCTTGGCGAGCGCGGTGTCGAGCCCCACCCGCTCCATCAGCTCGGCGGCTCGCGCGCGGGCCTTCTGCTTGCCCCAGCCGAGCAGCCGGGGCACGGTGGCGATGTTGTCGAGGATGGTGCGGTGCTGGAAGAGTCCGGCGTTCTGGATGACGTAACCCATCGAACGGCGCAGGGTGTTGACCGGCTGCCGCCGGATGTCCGTGCCGTCGAGGAGGATGCTGCCCTCGGTGGGCTCCACCATCCGGTTGATCATCCGCAGGGTCGTCGTCTTGCCGCAGCCGGAGGGGCCCACGAGGACGGTGATCGCGCGGTCCGGTATCTCCAGCGACAGCCGGTCGACCGCGACCGTGCCGTCCGGATACCGCTTCGTGACTGACTCTATCCGTATCAAAACGCCGAATGCCCTTCGGGTTTGGCGGATTTCCGCCCGCTTTCGGCCACGGCCGTCGCTGCGCAGCCCGTTGCGGGGAGAGTCTAGACCTCGAGTGTTTCAGCGTTTTGGCGGGTGAATGGCTAGGCGACCGGCAGTCCCGGGGTGCGGACCACGCGCCGTCCGGTGTCCACCGCGAACACCTCGCAGCGGGGGCGGGCGGCGGCCCAGGCCGGCCCGTCGGCGCCCAGCGCGAAGGCGGCCGTGGCGGTCGTGTCCGCCTCCGTCAGGGTCGGGGCCACCACGGTGAGGCTGAACAGCCCTGTGGCGGGGCGTCCCGTGCGGCCGTCGAGGATGTGGTCACCGCGCTCGTACCGCCCGGAGGTGGCCACGGCCGCGTCGGTGACCGCCAGCACGGCACAGACCCGGTCGGCCTGTTCCGGATGCCGGATGCCCACCCGCCACGGCCCGCCGGAGACCACCACGTCACCACCGGCGTT
Source organism: Streptomyces sp. NPDC001093 (assembly GCF_040298985.1). Classification (NCBI taxonomy): domain Bacteria; kingdom Bacillati; phylum Actinomycetota; class Actinomycetes; order Kitasatosporales; family Streptomycetaceae; genus Streptomyces; species Streptomyces sp. NPDC001093. Next base: position 19,150 of record NZ_JBEPBF010000136.1, read on the forward strand.
CAGGCAGAACCGCCGCGCCCCGGCCGCCGCCAGCAGCCCGGCCGCCCGCTGCACCGACCAGCCCTTGACCACCGCACAGGGATCGAACCCCCGGCCGGGCAGCCGCACGTCGAAGGCACCACCGGTGGCGGCCCGGTACCGTTCGCACAGGCCGAGGACCTCCCCCAGGTCCTCGCTCAGCTCCTCCTCCGCCAGCTCCCCGCGCCCGTACCGGGAGACCTCGCTGTCGGACTTGAACGGGCTGAAACGGGCGTCGACCTGGCGCAGCCAGGCGAAGACCTCGTCCGCGGCCGCGCCGAAGTCGCCCTCGTCGTCGATCCGCAGTGAGACCGGAAACCCCATGACGTGCTCGACCCGCCGCACGTCAGGAGCCCTTGGCGTCGAGCGCGGCCTGGAGGGACTCCCGGTATCCCCGGCTCGTGATCGTGGCCCCGGACACCGTGTCGATGTGGGCGCTCTGCGCCTTGAGCGTCTCGGCGACCAGCTCCGGTACGGCCCACCGGGTCTGCGGATGGTGGGGCGCCTGGAGCATCCGCACGGAGGTGATCCGGTCGCCCCGGAAGGTCACCTCCACCTGGAAGACGCCCTTCGTGGTGCTGACCGCGGTGCCCGCGACCACCTTCGAGGAGGTCGCGGAAGACGCCGCGGAAGACGCCGCGGATGGCGAGGAGGCGGCGGCGGACGGCACTCGAGTCGGCGGAGCCGCCGGCTGTGCGGTGTCGACGGTCCCGGCCGAGGGGTGGTACCGCCACACCGGTATCAGTCCGGCGACGGTCAGGACGAAGACGGGAATGGCTCGCTTCACGGTCAAACGCCCTCTCTCAGCCCGCGAGGCTGAAGCGCTCGAAGTGGATCTGCCGCTTGGGCACGCCCAGGTCGGCCAGGCTGCGCAGCACGGCGGTCATCATGCCGGGCGGCCCGCACAGGAAGACGTCCCGGGCCCCGATGTCCGGGACGAGCCGCGCCAGTTCGTCGGGGGCGAGCCGGTCGGGGACGACCGGGCCGGTCACCAGGTGGAGTTCGGCGCCCTTGGCGAGGGCGAGGTCGCACAGCTCGTCGTAGAGGACGGCGTCGCGGTCGGTGGCCACCCGGTAGATGACCACGGCGTGGCCCTCGAGGTCCTCCAGCAGCGCCCGGATGGGGGTGACGCCGACACCGCCGGCGATCAGCACGGACTCCGGGCGGGTGCGGTGCAGCGTGGTGAAGGCACCGTAGGGGCCCTCGGCGAAGACGCGGGTGCCGGGCTTGAGCTGCCGCAGGGCGGCGCTGCCGTCGCCGACCGCCTTGGCGGTGAGGCGCAGCGTGCGGCCGTCGGGGGCGGCGGACAGGGAGAACGGGTTGGCCTGCCACCAGCGGTCCCGGGTGAGGAACCGCCAGAGGAAGAACTGACCGGCGCGGGCGGGCAGCTGGTCCAGGCGGCGGCCGGTGACGTAGACGGAGACGACGTCGTCGGACTCGGGTACGACCGCCGAGACCCGCAGCCGGTGCCGCAGGTTCCGCCACAGCGGCAGCACCAGCCGGCCGACGAAGACCGAGCCCAGGGCGGCGCCCCACACCGAGTACCAGTACGTCCTCGCGGTCGGTGAGGAGGTGAACGTCGTACCGGCCGCGACCTGGTGGGTGAAGGCGAGGACCACGGCGGCGTAGGTGTACAGATGGATGAAGTGCCAGGTCTCGTAGGCGAGTCGGCGGCGTGCCCAGCGGGCCGAGACGGCGCCGACCAGGACGATCAGCGCGAGCGCGACGATGGCGCGCAGCACGCCCTCGACGGTCTCGGCGAGGTTCACGAGCTGGTTCACCGGGTCCATCGAGGACGCCTGGGCGTAGCCGAAGGTGATGAACACCGCGTGGGTGAGCAGGGTCCACAGGATGCCGAAGCCGGTGCGGCGGTGCCAGGAGGTCAGCCGGTCCATGCCGATCCGGTGGTCCAGCCAGGGCAGCCGGGCCACCAGCAGCAGCTGGAAAGCCATGAGGAGGGCGCCGCACAGGCCGGCGAGGCGGCCCAGCACGATCAGGGTGTTCGAGGCGAATCCGGCCTGGACGAAGAACCAGGCCACAACAGCCGCGTTGACGGCCAGCAGCGTGTACAGGCCGGTACGGGCCACGACCCGGGGGCGGATCGTCGTGGGGGGTGCGGGACGTGTCTGGAGGGTCGTCACGGACGCGGCTCCTTGATCGGGTCCTGGATGACGCGCTTCGCCCGGGATGGCTGACGTATTCCTGTCGGACGACTTTCACTCGAGTATTGATGTGGCCGGCGGCGGCCGGCAGCTCCGGCTGAGCCGGACGGGTGGACGGGGGTCGGTGAAGGGGCACGGGGCTGTACCGGCATGCGGCTCCGCCGCGTGGGCGCGACAAGCCACGCCGCACCCGCGAACGCAGAGCACCCCTACGACGAACCCGGGCCCTGTCGGGTATGCGGCCGGCAGGCCAGCGCGGCGACATCGTCCTCCGCATGCCGCGCGTCCAGCCGGCCGAGGATGATGTCCAGGACGTCCTCCAGCCCGTCCCCGCCGGGAAAGCGAACCGCGGACAGCCGCTCCAGAGACCGGTCGATGTCCTCACCCCGCCGCTCCACCAGCCCGTCGGTGAACAGCACGAGCGTCTCCCCCTCGGCCAGCGGATGCGTGGCCGACTCATAGCCACCGAGCCCGGTGCCCAACGGCGGGCCGACGGGGACCGGCACCATGGAGGCCTCACCGCCGGAGGTGATGCGCACGGGCGGAAGATGCCCGGCGCTGGCCAGCGTGACCTGGTGGCGGCCCGGGTCGACGCGGGCGAGCAGGCAGGTGGCGGGCCTGAGGTCGGACTCGCGGGAGGCGATCTCGTCCATCTGCCGCAGCACCCGGTGCGGGGGAAGGTCGGCGGAGGCGATGTAGCGCAGGGAGGAGCGGTAGGCGCTCATGTCGACGGCGGCCTCCAGGCCGTGGCCCATCACGTCGCCGACGACCAGCAGGGTCCGCCCGAAGTGCAGCCGTACGGTCTCGCACCAGTCGCCGCCGACCAGCACGCCGCCGCCGGCCGGCAGATACCGGATGGCGATGTCGAGGTTGGGGTGCGGGCGGCCGGGCTCGGCGAGCAGGGCGCGCTGCAGGTCGCCGGCGGTGCGGTTGATGCTCGCGTAGGCGCGGGCGTGCCGGATGTGGGAGGCGGCGCGCTCGGCGAGCAGGCTGAGCAGCTCGGCCTCGGCGCGGCGCAGCGGCTGCCCGGAGCGGGCCCACACCAGGACGCCGTACCCCTCCTCGCCGCTGGTCAGCGGTGTGCACAGCGCGATCCGGGTGCGGGGGGCGCCCGGGTACTCCAGCCAGGGCTCGGGCTGTGCGCCGAGCGCCGGTGTCTCCGCCTCGCGGGCCGCCGCGGTGGCCCACCGGGCGTCGGGCAGCGCGTCGGCGTCCCCGGTGATCGCCTCGTATCCGGATATGGTCTGGCCGGTCCGGCGCAGCACGGCGGCCGTGCCGCCGGCCAGCCGTACGGCGATCCGGGTCAGCTCGGCGCAGGTCGTGGCCTCGTCGAGGGTCGTGCCGATCGCGGCCAGCGCGTCCCGCAGCAGGCTCAGCGGTGCGCCACCGGCCGCCACGGCATCGACGTCCGGGGCGCCCTCCGCCGCCTCAGCCGGGCCCACGGCATCCGCCGAGCCCGCGGCATCAGCGGAACCCGCCGCATCCGGGGAATCACCGGCTCGCGCGGATATCGCCGTCGACTCGTGCCCGCCTTCGTCCGCGCGGTGGCGGCCGCTGTCGGCGGGCACAGGCCTGCGACGGGACTGGATCCAGCGCGCCACACCCAACACCCTCACAGAATCTCAAACCGGAGCAAGTCGGGCACCGACCTCATCCGTCCCAGCGCCCTCGGCAGGCCGAGAACAGAACCTGAGCCCCGCTCCGGTATCCGATGGCGTTCATCTTCGACCGGACGAGCCCTGTCGAGGATGCCTTTTGCCAGATTCGGAGTGTCGATCGATCCGGGCGGGGATCAAGGACGGGTCAGTCCTCGGCGGGCGCCAGCCGCAGCGAGATGGAGTTGATGCAGTACCGCTGGTCGGTCGGGGTCGGATACGCCTCCCCCTCGAAGACGTGCCCGAGGTGGGAGCCGCAGCGGGCACAGCGCACCTCGGTGCGGACCATGCCGTGCGAGCGGTCCTCGACCAGTTCCACCGCGTCGGTGTCCTTCGGGTCGTAGAAGGACGGCCAGCCGCAGTGCGACGCGAACTTCGTGTCGGACGTGAACAGTTCGGCGCCACAGGCCCGGCAGGAGTAGACACCCTTGGTGCTGGTGTCGGTGTACTCACCGGTGAAGGCCGGCTCGGTGGCGGCCTGGCGCAGCACGGCGTACTCGGCGGGGTTCAGCTCCGCGCGCCACTGCTCGTCCGGCTTCTCGACGTCGTACGACATGAGCCTCAGCCCCTTTACTGCGACAGGCGGTCCAGGATCAGCGGGCCCAGGTCGGTCACATCGCCCGCGCCCATGGTGAGAACGAGATCACCGGGCTTCGCCATTCCCGCGATCACCGCGGGGATCGCGGCCTTGTCATGGACGGCGGTGACGTCGGCGCCGGCGGCGCGCGCGGCCTCGATGATCAGCTCGCTGGTCACGCCGGGGATCGGGTCCTCGCGGGCCGGGTAGATGTCCAGCACCACGGACGCGTCGGCGAGGGCGAGGGCCTGGCCCATCTCCTTGCCCAGCTCCTGGGTGCGGGAGAACAGGTGCGGCTGGAAGACGACGAGGATCCGGGAGTCTCCGGCGGCGGCGCGCATGGCCTCCAGGTCGGCGGTCATCTCGGTGGGGTGGTGGGCGTAGGAGTCGATGACCTGCACCCCGGCGGCCTCGCCCTTGAGCTGCAGGCGCCGCTTGACGCCGGTGTAGGCGCCGAGCGCGGGCGCCAGCCCGTCGGCCGGGATGCCCAGGGCCGCACCGGCAGTGAGCGCGGCGACGGCGTTGAGGGCGTAGTGGCGGCCGGGCACGGAGACCGTGAAGGTCAGTTCCTGCCCGTCCAGGACCACGGTGACCTGGCTCTTCAGCCCCTGCGGGACGATCGACGGCACCCGTACGTCGGCGTCCTCGGCCTCGCCGTACGTCACCGTCCTCACCGAACCCGCCAGCCGCCGGGTCAGCTCCCGCGCACCCTCGTGGTCAGCGGAGATCACCAGCGTGCCGCCGGGGACGATCTTCCCGGCGAAGGTCTCGAAGGACTCGTAGATCTCGTCCATCGAGGCATAGTTGGCGTGGTGGTCCAGCTCGACGTTGAGGACGATGGCGACCTCGGGCGCGTACTTGTGGAAGCTGCGGTCCGATTCGTCCGCCTCGGCGACGAAGATGTCGCCCTCGCCGTGCAGCGCGTTGGAGCCGGGCGCGTCCAGGTCGCCGCCGATGGCGTACGACGGCTTCAGGCCCAGCTCGGTGAGGGAGACGGCCAGCATCGAGGTGGTCGTCGTCTTGCCGTGGGTGCCGGCCACGGCGATCGGGCGCAGCCCCTCCATCAGCGCGGCGAGCGCGTCGGAGCGGTGCACCACGGGGATGCCCAGCTCGGCCGCCCGGGCCAGCTCGGGGTTGTCCTTGCGGATCGCCGAGGACACGACGACACAGCTCGCGTCGTCGGCGAGGTGCTCGGCGGCGTGCCCGATGTGCACGGTCACGCCGAGCGCCCGCAGCGCCTCGGCGGTCGCCGACTCCTTGGCATCGCTGCCCGCGACCTTGGCCCCGCGCTGCGCGAGGATCTTGGCGATCCCCGACATCCCGGCGCCGCCGATGCCGATGAAGTGCGGTCGGTCCATGGCGGTAGGAAGGCCGGGTGCCATGTGGTTCTCCCCAAGATTCCGGTACAGGCTGAGCGGGCCCTAGCCTATGCGCTCGGACGCCGGGCCCCGTGCAAGGGGCGAGGCATGACGCCGGGCCTCGGCCCGCCCGGATCCGGGGTGCATGGGCGGAAGGTACGCCTTAAGTGTCCGGGGGCACGCCGACCGTGCGGTGGAAGTGGCGGCGCAGCGTCGTGGCCGTGTCCATGCCGGTGGCCGTTGCGATGGCCTCGATACGGGTGCCGGGCCGGTGGTCTCCGGAAGTTCCTCGACTGCGCCGGCCCCTTCGCCTCGGCGGCCGCTCCCCTGATGGAGGCCGCGTGCGCGCCGGGGTCCCCTATGCCGGGTCCCCTATGTGGACGTGGCGGCCGAGATCCGCCTGCTACGGCGACCTGGGCGACCTCGGCGACCTGCTGGTCACGGGGCCGTGGACGACCGGGCGACGGCCGACGCGGCGCATGTCGCCCACGGGCTGAGCGGCCGGCACCCCACCGCCGGGACCCGCGCCGCCGGCCAGCTGGAGTACCCGGACGCCGGCGCGCCCACGCTGAACTGGGAGTTTCCCGGCCCACCGGGGCACCGGCCGGTCATCGGGGAACGGGGAATGCAGACCTGGCGGACCCGGACCCACCGGCCCCGGTGGCGGTCGGCGCACGCGGGCGGTCCGCGCTGACCTTCCTCGTCGACGTCGTGGTCCGCTCCGGCGGCGCGGAACGGCGTGCCGTGACCCAGGGCCGGACATCTGCGCCGGCACGGCGCCGCTCGTGGTGGAGGCGGTGCACCGGATCCTGACGGGGCCGACCCGGACGGTCGGCGTCGCCGCACATCCGGGTGGAGCTGCGCCCCTGGGCCGGCCGCGCGGACCGGGGAACGACCCGGACCTCACCGGTCCGCCGGCTCAGGCGTGCGGACGGACCGCGGCGGTCCCGGCGTGGCCGTACCAGTCGTACAGCACGACGCTGTGGACCAGGAGGTCCTGCACGGAGGCCCGGCGCCGGCCGGCGGCCACCCAGAGCAGGCCGAGCGGGAAGATCACGTACAGGACGGCCCGCAGCACCGCGGCGACAGGGGTGAGCATGTCCCCCGACCGGCTCGTCACCCGTACGCCCATCACATGGTCGCCGACGGTACGCCCGGCCGTGCCCCAGCTGACCCCGAGATAGCCGGTCGTGAGGGCGGCCCCGAATCCCGCGGCGCCCCACGGGCCCAGGTCGGGCAGGAGGAACGGCGGCCCGAGCAGGAAATACCTCAGCGCCGCGTAGCCGAGGTCCAGGGCCGCGACCGTCGCGAGCACCACGAGCAGATCGACGCCGGCCGCCACCAGGCGCGTGACGATCCCGGCCGGCCGCCCCTGGACGGCCACCGGGTCCCGAGGACGGGCCACCGAGGTCATGACGCCTTCTTCCGCCTGCCCGCCCGCGGGGCCCCGTCCGGCCCGTCGCGATGCAGCAGCCGGTCGGTCATCCGGTCCACGAGCCCGTCGGCACGGGCGTTCCGCTCCCGGAACGCGTCCAGCGTCTCCGCCGTGATGCTGCCGCCCGTGTCCCTGACGATCCGCCCGACGTCCAGCTCTTCGAGCACCCGCTCGGCCCAGCTCACCAGATCCACCCTGGCCAGCACCGCGTCGAGATCGACCCGCCGCGCCACCCGGCCGACGTCCACCCGGTCCGCCATCGCGTCCAGGTCGACGCGCTCGAGGACGGCGTCCAGGTCGATCCGGGCCAGGAGGGCGTCCACGTCTACACGGGCAAGGACAGCGTCCACGTCTACACGGGCAAGGACGGCGTCCCAGCCGACCCGGGCAAGCACGGCCTCGAGATCGACCCGGGCAAGAGCCCCATCGAGGTCCACGCCCGCCAGCACGGCGTCCACATCGACACGGCTCACGAGCGCATCCACATCGACACGGGCAAGGAGCGCGTCCACGTCAACGCGGGCGAGGACGGCGTCCCAATCGACCCGGGCGAGGACGGCGTCCCAGTCGACCCTGTCGAGGACGGCGTCGAGATCGACCCGGGCAAGAACCGCGTCCAGGTCCACGCGCGCCAGTGCGGCGTCCAGGTCGATGCGGCGGGCAACGCGGTCGACGTCCAGCCGGTCGGCCACGGCGTCGAGGTCGATCTCGTCCACCACGGCCGCCGTCAGGGTCCGGACGAGCGCCCGCGCGACGGAGCGCGCCTCCTGCCGCGCCTGGGCCCGCTCCAGCGCTCCCCGCGCACCCCAGACGCGGATCCGGCGGACCACCGCGCCCCGTACGGCCGGCGGCACGAACGCCCAGGTCGCGGCACGCGCCCAGCGCCCGGCCC